>JAZOXC010000151.1:0-4414 GCA_045659535.1 Acutalibacteraceae bacterium | reverse complement strand
CTTCATCCAGCAGGTTGATGCTCCTCAGAAGCTTTATGAGGATCCTTGCAACCTCTTCGTAGCAGGCTTGATCGTATCTCCCCAGATGAACTTCATCGAGTCTAAGGTATTAAAGGAAGGCGAGGACTTCTTTGTTGAGTTCGGTTCCGAGGATACCAAGACCCGTGCAGGTGTTAAGTATAAGATTAAGCTTCCGGCTTCTAAGAATAAGGACAACTGCCTTGAGGCATATGTTGACAAGGAAGTTATCTTCGGTATCAGACCCGAGCATGTTCACAATGAGCCTGAACTCATTGCAAACCTCCCTGATGGTATCGTAGAGTCCAATGTTGAAGTTACCGAGCTTATGGGTGCAGAAACCTATCTCTACATGAACTGTGAAGGTCAGAGCATCAACGCCCGCGTTGATCCTTCTTCTACCGCTCGTGCAGGCGATACCATTAAGATCGCTATCGATCCCGCAAAGATTCACATCTTTGATAAGGATACTGAGAAGACCATCTGCAACTAATATTTGCGAATTTCCCCGCGCTTGTTTAAGCGCGGGGTTTATTTTTGCTCTTTGTTTGTTACTAAATTGTTACTTTTTTAATTTTTTCTTAAGATATATATTGCAAATTTGAGTATTTGTGATACAATATAATGTGTATAGTTGTGATATTTATATAAAATATTGCGATTTTATCATTTTTAAGAGAGAAGGATGTAAAATGTCAAACCGCCTGTTTCAAAGCGTAGTTCATCAAATGCGTGATGCTGTTGACAGAACTATCGGAGTTATAGACGAATCATATACAGTTGTTGCCTGCAGCGATTTGGGCAAAATCGGCGAGAATATAGAGGTTACCCTTATGCACGGAACCTCCGAAACAGAGGCTTTTGTTAGTGGGAGATACACCTATAAACCCTTTGGAACTCCGCAGCATCCTGAATATATGATCTTTGTTGAGGGAACAGATGTTGAAGCAATGCGCTATTGCTCTATTTTGGCAGTTTCACTCTCGAGCATCAAATTCTATTATGATGAAAACTATGACCGCGGTAATTTTATTAAGAACATCATTCTTGATAACATCCTTCCCGGTGATATTTATCTAAAGGCAAGAGAGCTTCGCTTTAACAGCGATGTTACAAGAACCGTTCTGCTTATTCGTGTTGCAAGCAAAAACGATGTTTCGGTTTATGATATTATCGGAAACCTTTTCCCCGATAAGGCAAAGGATTTTGTTATCAATATCAGCGAAACAGATATTGCTCTTGTTAAGGAAACCAAACAGGGTGTTAGCAGCGAGACTATAGCAAAGCTTGCTAACTCCATTGTTGATACTCTTTCGAGCGAGTTCTATACCCAGGTTTCTGTTGGTATTGGAACAACCGTTTCGAGCCTTAAGGACCTTGCTCGCTCCTTCAAAGAAGCTCAGGTTTCGCTTGAAGTTGGTAAGGTGTTTGATACCGAAAAGGCAATCATTTCCTATGATAACCTTGGTATTGCTCGCCTTATCTATCAGCTTCCGACAACCCTTTGCGATACCTTCCTTCGCGAGGTGTTCAAGAAAGGCTCTATCGATAGTCTTGATCAGGAAACCTTATTCACCATTCAGCGTTTCTTCGAGAACAATTTGAATGTTTCCGAAACCTCGAGAAAGTTATTTGTTCATAGAAATACATTGGTTTACAGACTTGAAAAAATCCGCAAGATAACAGGTCTCGACCTCCGCGAATTCGACCATGCGATAGTATTCAAAATCGCTCTTATGGTTAAGAAGTATCTTAAATCAAACCCTGTAAAGTATTAAGGAAATGAGTGAGAGTTATTAATAACAATGCGAATGCCGGATACGAGCAGCCGCTAATCGAGTTTCGTGGTGTTTCAAAAACCTATATTCGCGGAACTCATGCTCTTTCGGATATAAACCTAAAGATAAATAAAGGTGAATTTGTGTTCGTTGTTGGTTCTTCGGGCGCAGGTAAAAGTACCTTTATGAAATTAATAATGCGCGAGGAAAAGGCAAATGTCGGTAATGTTATCGTTAATGGCTATAATCTTTCTACAATGAAGCGCAAACAGGTTCCCATGCTCAGAAGAACTATGGGAATCGTATTCCAGGATTTCCGCCTTATTCCTACAATGAATGTATTCGAAAATGTTGCATTTGCGATGCATGTTGTTGGAGCGGGAAATCGCCAAATCAGAAAAGAAGTTTCCCGCGCTTTAAGCAAGGTGGGTCTCGGCCATAAGGCTCGTTCTATGCCCAATGAACTTTCGGGTGGTGAGCAGCAGCGTGTTGGTCTTGCCCGTGCGCTGGTTAATAATCCCGATCTTATTATTGCGGACGAGCCTACAGGAAACGTTGACCCGAATATGTCTTATGAGATAGTTGGACTTCTTGATGAAATCAATAAGCGCGGTACCACCATTCTTATGGTAACGCACGACCATAATCTCGTTCGCGACTTTAATCACCGAGTTATTATGCTCGATGGTGGTAAGGTTGTGGCCGATAATGCGGAGGGTAGTGCCATATGAAAACAAGAAGTGTAAGATACCTGACCGGCGAGGGAATCAAGAATGTTTGGGTTAACCGAATGATGTCCATCGCTTCGGTTGGCGTTTTGATGGCCTGCATGGTTCTTATTGGAATCGCTCTTTTAATTGGTAAAAATATTAACCGTGGTATGGCGAATGTTGAGGCAAACAACGTAATTAAGGTTTATTTTAACGATCTTAATTCTGCCGCTTATCCAACCGATGGAACCAAGCCCATCAATCCTGCGGACATCACTCCGGATATGTATACCATTCATGACGATGAAGAGGGCAGAGCTTTAAGCGAAAAAATCGCAAAGCTCGATAATGTTGCTGAGGCTAAATATTTCACCAGCGAGGAAGATTTTGCCGCTTATAAGGAAACTAAATATACCGGAACCGTTGCGGATGATGTTAATTTCTGCTCTTGCGGAACAACTGTTACCGTGAAGGATATTTCCCGATTTGATGAAACAGTAGCTGAAATCGAAAAAATGGAGGGTGTCGATTGCCTTTCCTTTAGTGGTGATGTTGCTGAAAAGGTTGCTAAAATTAAAACAGGTCTCGGAATAGCCGGATTCTGGATTATTGCAATATTAATCGTTATTTCGCTTGTTATTGTTTGCAATACCATTCGAGTAACTATGTATAACCGTAAACTTGAAATCAGCATTATGAAAGCGGTTGGCGCTACCGATGCGTTTGTTCGCTTACCGTTTGTTGTTGAAGGAATTTTGCTTGGAATAATCTCGGCGATATTCTCTATAGTAGTTGTTTATTTCTGCTATCGCATAATGCTCGAAAGCTTGCTGCCATCGCTTTTGGGCGCAATCGAGCCCATTTCCTTCGCTTCGGTTGTTTTGCCAATGTTTGGTCTTTTCGTACTAATCGGTGTTGTTGCCGGTGTTATCGGAAGTGTAATTATTATCAGCAAGTATTTAAAACGCGAGGGAAGCGAATTTAAAGCATATAACTAACGGAGGTTTTTTTGTGAAATTGCTAAAACACAGAAGAGCATTTTTCGCTTTTGTTTTGTGTCTTGTTATGGCATTTTGTTGTAGCCTTACCGAGGCTCCGATTGCCCATGCAAAAACTAAAGATGAGATAAATGCTCAAATTTCTGAATTGGAGCAAAAATCCAAAGAACTTGAAAAAGAAATTGCAAAGCTGAAATCACAGAAAGCTGAGCAAAATAAAATTAAAGCCGCAATAGAAAAGCAGATTGCCAATATTCAGGCTCAAATTAATCTTTGTAACCAAAAGATTGATGAGTGCAACAAAGAAATTGCTGCAAACGAGGCCGAAATCGAGCGTCTTGAGAAGGAAAAGGAAGAGAAAATGTATCTCTACCGTAGCCGTATGCGCTCGATTCATATGAATAATAGCGGTAACTCTTTGCAGATTCTCATGGGCGCCAAGGATTTTTCGGAATATCTTACAATCATGAAATACACCAAGACTATGGCTGTATATAACCAAAGTGTTATCGAAAGCATAAATGCTACCCAAGAGGAAATAAATTCTCGCCGTGCAGACATTGATTCAAAGATTGCCGAGCAAAATGATATGAAGGCAACACTCGCAACCAAGAAGGCAGAACTCGATAAACAGGTTAGGGCTGTAAATGCGGTTATTTCTGATATAAATGCCGAGCAGAGCGATGTTCAGGATGAAAACAAACAGATCGAAAGAGAGATAGCTGCTCTTGAGGCTGAACTTGCACCGTATATCAACATGAATACCGGTACGGTATATGATGGTAGCGCCTTCACTTGGCCCGTTCCAGGACACTTTAAAATCACTTCGGGATTTGGTAAGCGATGGGGAACATGGCATAGAGGAATAGATATTTCCGATGTTAATATCTATATGGCGGCAATCGTTGCT
>JAZOXC010000150.1:0-10819 GCA_045659535.1 Acutalibacteraceae bacterium | reverse complement strand
AAGCGGCTCGCCCATTCCCATCATAACAACATTGGAAACACGGATATCATTATCCTTTTCTGCCATTTTGATTTGGGCAAGCATTTCGGAAGCGGTTAAATCTCTAACCTTTCCGTTTAGCCCCGATGCACAAAAGCTACAACCCATTCGGCAACCGACCTGCGTAGAAATACAAACGGTATATCCATGGTTATAACTCATAAGAACCGACTCAATAAATTCGCCATCATGCAAACGGTAAAGATATTTGACCGTTCCATCAAGCCTTGAGACCAGTTTTCGCTCAATCGAAACATCGGCAATATAACATTTCTGCTTTAATGTTTCGCGAAATGCTGTAGGAAGATTAAGCATCTCATCAAATGACGCCGTTCCCGACTGCAACCAAGAGAAAAGCTGTTTTGCTCGAAATTTAGGTTGACCTAATTCTAAAATCAAATCGGTTAACTCTTCAATTGTCATTGATCTAACATCAATGAGTTCCATAATTCACCTCATTTTTCAATTAAGGCTGTAAAGAATCCATCGGTTCCATCGGTTTGAGGAAGATAGGTTCGCTGTAAAACAAGCTTTGCCGAAGAATTTTTTTCTAAAAAGGCTTCAACAACTTTTTCGTTCTCATCCTTAATAATACTGCAGGTTGAATAAACGAGTTTTCCGCCTTTTTTAAGATATTTAAATCCGTTTTCAAGAATAACTCCTTGAATTATAACAAGCTCTGCAACATCGGAAAAATCCTTGTATTTTATATCGGGTTTGCGCGATATTACTCCGCTTCCGCTACAAGGAACATCACATAAAACTCGATCAAACCGCTCGCAAAAATCGGGGTTTAACACCGTTGCATCGGCTGTTGCGGTTTTTATAGATGAGAGACCAAGCCTTTTCGCGCCATCACGGATAAGACCCGCTCTCTGCTCATAAAGTTCACAAGCGACAACCTCGCCGCTATTCTGCATATATTCGGTAACTGTAAAGGTTTTACCGCCCGGAGCCGCGCAAAGATCGATAAATGAACAACCCGGTTTGGCATCAACAAGTGCTGCACAAATCTGCGAGGAAATATCTTGAACATGAAATCTTCCTTCAAGGAACAAAGGATTTCGCTCAATACTTCCAACACCGCTGATTTTAAGCGCCGAATCAACCTCGGTCTTCTCGGCGGTTATTCCCTGCTCATTTAAAAGCTCGATTAGTTCATCAGAACTGTTTTTCAGGGTATTAACTCGGATATAAAGATCGGTTTTATCCAGTGAATCAGCCAAAAATCTTTCGGTTTCTTCGAAACCGTAGTTATTCAATAATTCACTAACAAGACTCTCGCCGCATGAATATTTAATCGAAAGCTCTCGGGCATCAGCGGTTTCGGGGAGACTCGGTCTTTCACGCAAAAATCTGCGAAGAAGAGCATTAACATATCCAAAAGAGCGAGACTCTTTTGATTTTTTTATAATCTTAACCGCTTCGTTAACAGCTGCAGAATCGGGAACCTTATCCATAAATAAAATCTGATAAATTCCCAAGCGCAGCACCTGAAGGGTTAATGGAGAAACCTTGCTTAATGGTTGTGAGGATAGCGCTCTTATATAGAAATCGAGGGTAATCTTTCGTTCTAAAACTCCATAAAAGAGGGTTGTTGCGAAAGCGGCATCGGTTTTATTAAGTTCTGCGCTTTTTATCATATCGTTTAACACAATATTTGAAAAAGCACCATCTTTTTCAACTCGTAGCAGCGCCTGCGCCGCAACCTTGCGAGGATTACTCACCCAGCTTCATTCCTTTTTCGATTTTATGACCTCGAAGTAATTCAAAGCTTTGCATGGCCTTGGAGCCTTCGAGCTGAACCATATCAAGTCGGAGAACTGTTCCCTCTCCACAAGCAACAAATATCCCGCCATCCGCCGAACAAACCGTTGCGGCCTCAAGCTCGGTCTTTTCATCGCAAACTGTAGCAGATATTACCTTTAGGCGTTTGCCGTTCCAAAAAGTAAAAGCGGCAGGCCACGGATCAAATCCGCGAACCAAATTGCGAATCTCGGTAGCGGTTTTTTGGAAATCGATTTTTCCCATCTCTTTGGTAATAATCGAAGCATAGGTAGCGAGAGATTCATCCTGAACAATTCGCTCGATGCTTCCATTTTCTAATCCATTAAGAGTTTCGCAAATAAGCTTTGCGCCCATATCTGCTAAGCGGTTATGGAGGGATTCAAAATTATCATCATCAAAGATTGGAGTTTCGCTTTTAAGGAGCATATCTCCGGTATCAATGCCATCGTTCATATACATGGTTGTAACACCGGTTTTTTCATGGCCCTCAACTATCGACCACTGAATCGGGGCAGCGCCGCGAAGTTCGGGCAAGAGCGAAGCATGAACATTTATGCAGCCATATTTCGGAAAGGCTAAAATCTCGTTTGGAAGAATTTTTCCATATGCTACAACAACGATAACATCGGGATTTAGTTGCTTTAAAATATCGAGTGCTGCGCCATCGCGAAGGGTTTTCGGCTGATAAACAGGAATACCTTCCGCCTCCGCACAAACCTTAACAGGCGGTGGTGTTAAAACATGATGACGACCGACAAATTTATCTGGCTGAGTAAAAACTCCGATGACCTCAAAATTGCTTATCAACGCTTTAAGGGTTGAAACAGCAAAATCGGGGGTTCCCATAAAAACAATCTTCATAAAATTATCCGTTCTTAACAATTCGATTTTTATAAACTATACCATCGAGATGATCAATCTCATGGCAGAAAGCGCGGGCCTTAAGACCCTCGCCTGTAACAGTAAAGGTTTTACCGGTTCGGTCTTGCGCCTTAACGGTTACCTTCATCGGGCGCTCAACGATTCCAAACTCACCCGGGAAAGAAAGACAACCCTCTTCGCCAACCTGACTACCGCTCTGTTCGATAATAACAGGGTTAATAAGCTCGATAAGACCGTCGCCAACATCAACAATACAATATCTTCTTAGAATACCAACTTGATTTGCGGCAAGTCCGCATCCATCAGCCTCATACATAGTATCGGCCATATCATCAAGTATCAAAGCAAGACGCTCATCAAAATTCAAAACACTACGACAAACCTTGCTGAGAGCAGGGTCGGAATGTGTTACTATTTCTCTAATTGCCATTGAAATAACTCCTTAAACATTTCCCTCCGGATTAACATCAATAGTGAGGGTCGTTTTTTTGCCGAATTCGGATTTATAGTATTTATCCACCGCGCAGTTAATAAGTTCCCTCGCCCTCGCATTCACACGGCATTTCATTATAATTCTATGCCTATAGCGATTATTAACGCGAGGAACAACTGTAGGCGTAGGACGCAAAATTATCATCTTAACATCCGAAAATTCACCCTTTAGCAGTTCAGTTATAATCGAAACAAACGCCTCAGCCGACTTAGCGGCATACGAAGCTGTAGAAGCCGAGGTTATAACCGATAAAATATCGCAATAAGGCGGATAAACCATTAACTTTCGGGTTAATATCTCTTCATCATAAAAAGCCTTATAGTCCTGCTTGGCGGCAAGCTGAATTATATTATTTTCGGGGTCGAGGGTTTGGATATATGCCGTTCCCGGGCTATCTCCTCTTCCCGATCTGCCAACCACCTGTGTTAAAAGCGAGAAGGTTCGCTCAAAGCCTCTAAAATCTCCGCTATTCATTGATTGGTCTGCCGAAACAACACCAACCAAGGTAACATTCGGGAAATTTAGTCCCTTTGCAACCATTTGGGTTCCTATGAGAATATCATATTCTCCCGCAGCAAAAGCGGCGAGCTTATCACGCAGAGCATTTTTCGCCATCGTTGTATCGGCATCCAGCCTCAAAACTCTGGCATTCGGAAGAATAAGGCTAATTTCTTCCTCTAATTTTTGGGTTCCCGCGCCGCTATATTTTAGATGATTGCCGCCACAGTTGGGGCAAACAGGTGTATAGGCTTGGGAATGACCACAATAATGACACATAAGTCTGCCGCTTGCCGAATGATATGTCATCGAAACGCTGCAGTTTTCGCAGGTTGCAACATATCCGCAGTTTGGGCATGAAATATATGTGTTATGTCCACGGCGGTTAAGCAAAAGTATTGCCTGCTTGCCGTTTTCAACAGTTTTTCTAATTTCTTCGGTGAGGGTCATACTTAAAATGCCCTTATTGCCCGAAGCGACCTCGCTACGCATATCGATCGGAACAACGGTCGGTAAAACCGCGTTACCGTATCGATTGCTCAAGGTGCAAAGCGTATATTTACCCGCAAGGGCTGCGCTATACGATTCAATCGACGGTGTTGCCGAACAAAACAGGCAAACCGATTTATGATATGCTGCGCGGAATTTTGCGATATCGCGCGTATGGAATCGAGGAGATTGCTCTGATTTATAGGTATGCTCCTGCTCCTCATCCATAACGATAAGACCAATATCACAAAAAGGCGCAAAAATCGCAGAACGGGTTCCGAGCGCTATGAGCGCTTCCCCGTTTTTAACTCGTTTCCATTCATCAAGGCGCTGACCAAGCGGCAAAGCGCTATGGAAAACCGCGACCTTATCGCCAAAACGAGAATAAAACAGCTCGAGCATCTGAGGAGTTAGCGAAATCTCGGGAACCATTACGATTACACCGCGACCGCTATTAACAGACTCTTCGACCAGTTTTAGAAAAACCTGGGTTTTTCCGCTACCCGTAACACCATGCAGCAAAACGGGAGAATACTCACGCGATACCATTTTCTCATGCACAGTATCGCAAACCGTTTGCTGCTCATCGGTCAAAACAACTGCGGGCATTTCCTTTCGAGCGAGGCCTAAATCAGGTCGGCGGTAAATCTCGGTATCGAAAAACTCGACTATTCCGTATTTTTCCAGGTTGTTTATAACAACTGCGCCAACACCGGTAAAATAGGTTATCTCTTTAACCGAAAGAGCTCCAACATCGCGCAGAAGATCTACAACCTTCCTCTGTTTTGGGGTTAGCTTTATGGAGTCTTCGGGTTCTTCATCGGTTAGTCGAACGGTTTTAACCGTTGCATCCAAAACCCTGCGAACAGGATTGCTGTCGCGATAGAGATATCCACCGGCAACAAGTTTTTCGAGAATCCCCTCGGCATTTTCGTTCGAAAACTGTTTAATAACCTTATCTGCCGAAACAGATCCCTGCTTTTGAACATATTCCGCCATTAGCTTTTCTTCACCGATAAGAGCCGAAAATTCGTTATTTTTAACACTATACTCATTAACAAGCTTAACACCCAAGCCACTCGGCAAAACCGCATGAATAGCATCAAAATAGGTGGAAAAAGTATGCTCTTTGAGCCAAATAACGAGTTTTATCATTTCATCGTTCAGTAAAGGCGCCGAATCGGTTACCGAGATAATACTCTTTAACCCATCGAACTCGGAAGCTTCCTTTACCGATAAGACAAAACCTTGGCGCTTTGTATTGCCCTTGCCAAAAGGAACCAAAACTCGGCAGCCGATAATATCCATTTCGGAAAGTGCTGCAGGAACAATATAATCATATTGCCTATCAAACATAGGGGTTGATTTATCGATAACAACCGATGCAACATAACTGTTCACGCAAAACACCTCCCCAAAGATATTTTTTAAAAATTAGTCGTTTTTGTATTCGGTTGCAAGTTTGTTGATTGCGAGGCTAACCGGCTTCTCAACAATGATTTCTTCGTTCTTCTGAGCATTTTCAGAAATGTTTCTTGCTTCCTTTGCTATCTTTAAAACGAGCTGATAGCGATTGTCTTCCTTTTCAATAAGTTCTCCGATTGCGGGATTAAGCATTTTTTAGCACCTCATCAATAATATTTTTTTGTCTTTCGATTAAAAGCTTTTGGCTTTTAATAACGGTGATGAAATCATCAACCGCTACCGAAAGATCATCATTTATAACGATATAATCATATTCGCTCGCACGGGAAATTTCCTGCAGCGCAGTTTCCATACGAGCATTTATAACCTCTTCGGTTTCGGTTCCGCGACCGCTTAGTCTTCTGCGGAGCTCCGAATACGAAGGCGGCATAATAAATATACTAACGGCATCGGGCATAGATTCTCTAACCTGCTTTGCGCCATTAACATCAACCTCTAAAACAGCATCTGTGCCGCTTTCGATAGCATCCAAAACCGGTTTTTTGGGCGAACCATAATAGTTTCCGCAAAACTGATTATATTCGAGCAACATATCATCCTCGATAAGCTTCAAAAACTCATCCTTTGAAATGAAATGATATTTCTCTCCTTCAACCTCGCCGGGACGCATAGGGCGAGAAATAGATGATATAGAGAAGAAAAGCTCAGGGCATTTTTTAAATACCTCTTTTAAGATAGTATCCTTTCCCGAGCCGGACGGACCGGAAACGATATAAAGGCGACCTTTATTCATCCTCTTCCTCCTCGATATCCTCATACTCGCTATCATCATAAACCCTGTTTGCAACGGTTTCGGACTGAAGATATGTAAGAATGATGTGGTCGCTGTCGGTTATAATTACAGCGCGGGTTCTGCGGCCGTGTGTTGCATCGATTAAAACGCCGCGCTCCTTAGCATCCTGAATAATTCTCTTTATGGGAGCGGATTCAGGGCTAACGATAGCAACCAAGCGCGATGCCGACACCATATTACCAAAGCCGATATTTATAAGTTTCATTTTATTCACCTATTCTATGTTTTGAATTTGTTCACGAATCTTCTCGATTTCGGATTTGATATCAACAACGGTATGAGCAATCTCAACATCCTGCGCCTTTGAGCCAATGGTATTTGCCTCTCGGTTCATCTCCTGGATAAGGAAATCGAGTTTTCTGCCGATTGCGGCATCGCCATCCAGCATCGAGAACATCTGCGAAATATGACTGCGCAGGCGAACTGTTTCCTCTGCAACGGCAACCTTATCCGCAAAGATGGCAACCTCGGTTATGAGTCTTTGCTCATCAACCTTGGCATCGCCCAACAAATCTCTGATCTTTTCATCAAGGCGCTCGCGATACTGGCGAACAGTTTCGGGAGAACGCTCCTCAACAAAAGCAACCTTTTCCAAAATATAGTTTGCTCTCGAGATAACATCGTTTTTGAGCTTCTCACCCTCGATTTCGCGCATACGAACAAAATTGGCAACAGCATCCTCGGCAGTTTCTAAAACTGCAGCGGTAACCTCTTCCTCCATTATCTCGCTACGCTTAATCTCGAAAACATCACTGTTTCTCGAAACGGTAGAAACCGAAATATCATCGCGAAGGCTGTATACCTCGGCGAGCTCGCGCAATGCAGCAACATAGCCATCGGCAAAGTTGCGGTTGATGCTGATTTTTGCATCATCCTCGGCGGTATTCTCAAGGGTTACATATGCCTCAACCTTACCGCGAGAAATTCGCTCCTTCAAAAAAGATTTTAACTGTTCTTCCAAAAAAGAATAGTTTCGAGGAACTCTGGAAGAAAACTCAAAATATTTATGGTTGACCGATTTAATTTCAACTGTAACATCAAAACTGCCAACCGATTTTTGAGCTCTGCCAAATCCCGTCATGCTTTTGATCATAACCAAAGAACTCCTTTAAATATAACAAAACATAGTTATACCATTTTGATTATATTATTTTATCAAATATATAGCAGTTTTGTCAACCGTATGGGGGTTTTGTAACTATTTTTAACTATTTAAAAATTTTGCTTGACAAGTGAAGAAAGTTGTCATATAATAATCAGGCTGACTTGCTGCTATGGCTCAGGTGGTAGAGCACATCCTTGGTAAGGATGAGGTCACCAGTTCAAATCTGGTTAGCAGCTCCAAATCCCATTCACACATGTGAATGGGATTTTTGCTTTTTATACTCATGCATAAAATTTATCCTAAAACGAGGGTGATGAATTTGCAAATCGATGTAAACTACGACTTTAGAAAAGACATAAAAACGTCTATATCAGATCCTTGGCAAGATGAAATTTTAGGACCTCGCGGTGGTCCTGATCCAGATTCAAAGAGCAAAACACTACAAAAATACCACCAAATACTATGGAGCAGGCTACTGCCTAACGGGCAAACTATGAGCCTAACCACGGGCGAAGGTCCAACATATTTAACCTGGAATTCGTTCCGTTTCGGCAGCGACTCAATTACTACATCTTTCAGATATGAAAAATATCGACACCTGCTCGAAAAAGTATCAAGCATTATCCCCGATTATAAAAACTTTATGGATAATTTTTTAGAAAAAGGTTACTCTATCGGCGGTTTTATAATTTTTCCAAAAACCCACAGTATCAATGCTTTTCGAGGATTGAACTCAAATGTAAAAGACCGCTGGGATTTAACCCTTGAATGCATTCGAAGATACTATAAAAATGAAGATAGCCCACTTTTTTCGGTGCTCAAAAAGAATAAAGAATTCTTTGATTTATTTGTAGATTTCAAAGGATATGTGGATTTCTTTTATTTGCAAGATTGTGTAACCGACAACTATAGCAAAGTTATTTTTTGGATTGGCGATGGGGATATGTCCAAAGAACCTCTGCCCTCTTCACCGGACGAATATATAACCTGGATAAACAAACAGCTTGAATTTATTGAAAAAAGAAAAAATCGAATCCAAACACATATTGAATCTCTTTAAAAACAAAAGGACTGCGCATAGCAGTCCTTTTGTTTATTCAATAATCAATTTTCCGAAATATTCGGGTTGATGATAGCTAATCTTATCCCCTTCTATATCATTCCAAACACCATAGTGCGGAACTGCGGTTTTATCGCCGCATTTATAGAAGTTTGCTCTGATAACGAAACCCGAAGAAAACTCGGTGCCCGGGAACATCGCCAAAATATCCTCGAATTTCAGGAATACCTCAACCGACCATTTCTCGTTATCCTTCTCGACCTTGATTTTCGGAAGGGTTATGAAATTGTCGATAGTAACAATATTGCCTTCAGCCTCACGAACAGTTGCCAAAAAAGCACCTGCCGAGTTCATCTCGATATTGATATATTTCTTGCCGTTTGGATCAAACATGGCAAAAAATTCGAGACAGCTATCCTCATAAACAGGATCGTTAAAATTCTTCTTTTCTGCAAGCGGGTCTTTTTCGAATGCCGTTAGTTTAGCGGCAAGGCCCTTGCCCTTTAAAACGGCAACCTGGGCATATGCTTTCGGTTCATATCCCGATACCCATTTATAGGTTGCTATTTCCGCCTTTGGAATTTCATCCCAAACAAGATTTTCTTTGGTTTTAATCAGATATTCCTTCATCACTTAAAACACTCCATAGAAGAATTATAAATCATTTTACGGCAAACGGTATAATACGGTGTTTCACCGAAAGCAGCAAGCAATAAGGTTGGGTTTAGATTATTATCTCCCCCCGCCGAGAGAACGATAGAAAGTTCAACATTCTCTCCTTCTAAAACCTCAAAGCGCTTAATGCATGGCGCCATATCAACCTCTTTCATTTTGCCCTTTTTGGTCTTTTTCTCGGTTAATATGGATTCCTGCGATAAGAAAGCTCTTAAGGAATCGGCAAAAGCTTTATCGCCGCCATCAAACGAAATCAAAAACTCTGCAAAAGCTACAGAACCGGTTTTTTCTACCATATCTTCAACCGACAAAACCGAAAGACCATCGGGGAAAACCTTATCGAGTGCAGCTTTAACCTGCTCGTTGGTAAAATCATCATCCAAAACGCGAATATCCATTATCTCATATTCGCTTGTGAATCCGAGCGATAACGGAAGCGCAAAGGTTATATAAGGATGCTGATTAAAGCCCTCAGTATACCAAATCGGCACGCCAGAGCGGCGAATAATGCGGGTCATTAGGCGGTTCATATCAAGATGGGATGCAAACTTCATTCTGCCCATCTTGGAAAAGAAAACTCTAACGTTTCTCAAAACAAACACCCTCCCCATAACAATTAGCACCACAGCCCGCGCATTTTTCGCGACAGTTTGGTGTTGTAGTTTCGCCGTGCGCCTTTTCGTTTTCGCAGATAAAGAAGCGCTTGGTTACTCCATAATTCAGATGATCCCAGGGCAGAATTTCGCTATAATCTCTGCCGCGGTTGGCATAGAAAGCGGTATCAATTCCGCACTCATCAAATGCCTCCATCCAGCGCGAAAGCGAGAAGCATTCATTCCATCCATCAAACTTACAGCCGCTCTTATATGCTTTTTCGATAACGCGGCAAAGCTTACGATCGCCACGCGCGAAAACGCCCTCTAAAAAGCTTGTTGAAGAATCATGATAGCTAAGCGAAATCTTCTTGGTTTTAATGGAATTCTTTAGCAAATCATGCTTTCTTCTGATTTCATCAATATCGATTTGCGGTTCAAATTGGAAAGGAGTAAAGGGCTTGGGAACGAAGGTTGAAACACTTATAGAAACATTAACCGACTTGTATTTCGGTTTGTTAGGCATGTTGTAAAACGAGTTAACAATCTTCTGACCAAGCTCTGCAATACCAACGATATCCTCATCGGTTTCGGTGGGCAGACCAATCATAAAATAGAGCTTTACCGATGTATATCCACCCTCAAAAGCGGTAAGGCAGGTGCGAAGAATTTCTTCTTCGGTTATGTTTTTGTTTATAACATCGCGTAGGCGCTGAGTTCCCGCTTCGGGGGCGAATGTCAGACCACTTTTGCGAATATACTGAATCTTTTCAAGCAGTTCGGTAGAGAAATTATCAATACGAAGCGAAGGCAGCGAAATGCTAACCTTATCCTTTTCGCTCCATTCAATCATGCGGCTGAGAAGCTGCTGCACTTCCCTATAATCGCTTGTGCTGAGGGATGAGAGCGAAATCTCATC
>JAZOXC010000149.1:0-4509 GCA_045659535.1 Acutalibacteraceae bacterium | reverse complement strand
AGACAAAACACATTCTGTCAAGACATTATTTAACAACAATGTTTACAAGCTTTCCGGGAACATAAAGTTCCTTGATAATGGTTTTGCCTTCGATAGCGGCAGCAACTGCCTCTTCTGCCTTTGCAAGAGCAATTGCATCGGCGGCAGCGATCTCAGCAGGAACCTCAAGTTTTGCCTTGATCTTGCCATTTATCTGTGCAACTATTTCGATAGATGCAACAACACATTTAGCCTCATCGAACTCGGGCCACTTTGCTTCATTGAGCATTCCTTCGAAGCCTGCCATGGTCCACATTTCCTCGGTGATATGAGGAGCAAAAGGATTGAGCAATGTTATGAAGGTCTTTAATTCACCGCGAGTTATGCTCTTCTTGGCATAGATATCGTTAAGAAGTGCCATAAGTGCTGCAATTGCAGTATTCATCTTAAGCTCTTCGATATCGCTTGTTACCTTCTGAATAGTTCTATGGAAATCGGATTCAAGCTCTGCGCTATAGCCATCACCCGAAACAATCATATCATTAAGACCCCAAACGCGATCGAGGAAGCGCTTACATCCCTTAATCGAGGAAGAACTCCACGGTGCGGCCTTTTCGAAATCGCCAATAAACATTTCATAAAGGCGCATTGTATCAGCACCATACTGATTAACAATATCATCGGGATTTACAACATTTCCGCGCGACTTAGACATCTTCTCACCGTTCTCGCCGAGAATCATACCATGGCTTGTACGCTTGGCATAGGGCTCTGCGGTAGGAACGATGCCGATATCATACAAGAAGTGATGCCAGAAACGGCTATAAAGGAGGTGGAGGGTTGTATGCTCCATACCACCATTATACCAATCAACGGGACCCCAATATTCGAGGGCCTCCTTAGATGCCAAAGCATCTTTATTATGCGGATCGCAATAACGGAGGAAATACCACGAAGAACCTGCCCACTGAGGCATGGTATCGGTTTCGCGATGTGCAGGACCTCCGCAATGCGGACAGGTTGTATTAACCCAATCGGTCATCTTTGCGAGCGGAGACTCGCCGTTATCGGTCGGTTCATAAGAATCAACGGTAGGAAGCAATAACGGAAGCTCGCTTTCGGGAACCGGAACATATCCGCACTTTTCACAATGAACAATCGGGATAGGCTCGCCCCAATATCTCTGGCGGGAGAATACCCAGTCGCGAAGTTTATAGTTAACGGTTTTAGAGCCGAGACCACGCTCGATGAGCCAATCGGCAATAGCCTTCTTGGCCTCTTCAACCGACATACCATTTAAGAAACCGGAGTTAACCATGATTCCGGTATCGCAATCGGTATAAGCTTCCTTCTCAACATCGCCGCCTGCAACAACCTCGATAATCGGAACCGAAAATTTGCGAGCAAAATCCCAGTCGCGGCTATCATGGCCGGGAACACCCATAACGCAACCTGTTCCATAAGAAATAAGAACATAGTCGGAAACGAAAATCGGTATTTCCTTTTCGGTTGCAGGGTTAATTGCGGCAACACCCTCGAGCTTCACACCAGTCTTATCCTTTGCAAGTTCGGTACGCTCGAAATCGGATTTGCGAGCTGCCTCTTCCTGATATGCGCGAACAGCATCGATATTAGCAATCTTATCTGCCCACTTTTCAAGAATGGGATGCTCGGGCGAAATTACCATATAGGTAACGCCAAAGAGAGTATCGGCACGGGTCGAGAAAACCTCGAACTCATCACCAACGGTTGTTTTGAACTTAATCTGGGTTCCTTCGGAACGACCAATCCAGTTGCGCTGCTGAGTCTTAACGCGCTCGATAAAATTAACATCATCAAGACCGTTAATAAGCTTTTCGGCATATTCGGTAATCTTAAGCATCCACTGGCTCTTAACCTTATGAACAACCTCATTACCACAGCGCTCACAAACGCCGTTTACAACCTCTTCGTTTGCAAGAACGCACTTACAAGAGGTACACCAGTTAACCGACATTTCCTTCTTATATGCAAGACCATGCTTGAAGAGCTGGAGGAAAATCCACTGGGTCCACTTATAATATTCGGGGTCGGTAGTATTGATTTCACGAGTCCAATCGAAGGAGAAACCAAGAGCTTGAAGCTGCTCCTTAAAGTGAGCAACATTGTTCTGAGTTACAATTTCGGGATGGATGTGGTTCTTAATAGCAAAGTTTTCGGTAGGAAGACCGAAAGCATCCCAGCCCATGGGATAAAGAACATTATAGCCCTCTAATCTTCTCTTGCGGCTTACGATATCAAGCGCAGTATAAGAACGCGGATGTCCAACGTGAAGTCCCTGACCCGAAGGATACGGGAATTCAACAAGCGCAAAAAACTTAGGAAGCGAATAATCATCCTTTGCTGCAAAGGTATTATTATCATACCAATGCTTTTGCCATTTCTTTTCTATCGATTTAAAATCATAAAACATTTGCTAATCCTCCTGCTCGGATGTGAGTATATCATCAAGGTTAATTACATTGCCGTCGCTCCACATGCGATCAAGCCCGTAAAACTCTCTTGCTTCCCTGCTGAAAATATGAACTATAACTTCATTATAGTCAAGCAATATCCAACCTGTTGCCTTACCCTCGATATGATGGGGCTCGATGCCAACCTCGGAAAGCTTGGCTTCAACCTCCTCAGCGAGTGCTCTAACATGGGTTGAAGAGGTTGCTGTTGCCATTAAAAGATAATCGGAAAGGATGGTTATGTCCCCTACCTCAACAGCAAACAAGTCTCTTGCTTTGCGTTCGTTAACGGCATTAGCCGCAATTTTCAAAATTTCAAAAGCTTCCAAAAAATTTCCTCTTTTCAAAGACAAATTTCATTATAAGCCTCAAAAGTATCCGGATGGATGGGCTTACCTTTATTGATTAAATCAACTATCGAATATGATAGCGCATAGTGGAGTGCCGACTCAAGGCTTTCATCAACCAAGCGCCTCATAACATCAACATCTTCATAATCTCTATCCGCCGAGGTAAAATCAGCAAGATAAAGGATTTTATCGGTTAGTGTCATGCCCTTCTTTGCTGTGGTATGATAGCGAATTGCATTTATGATTTCGCTATCCTTTATACCGAGTTTATGCTCAACAAAGAGCGAGCCCGACATAGCATGCCATAATTTTTGTGCCCCGGATTCAATAGACGAAAGAATTATACCAAAGTCATTGAATAATTGCAAGTGCTCCTCGCGAGGGGCGTTTTTTGTTATATCGTGAAGCAATCCCGCTAAAAAGCATTTTTCTTCATCCCCGCCGTATTTTTTGGCAAGGCGAACCGCCTCATCAGCAACACATAGCGAATGCTCGTATCTTTTGGGCTTTAGGCGAGATGCAAGCAACTGCTTATATTCTTCAATTGTCATTACTCTACTCCATAAAGTCCTTTTTGTTTTATATATTCGAAAACACTTTGAGGAATAAGATTCCATTCCCCTGCTCTAACGCCGCTCGAGGAGATTTCCTCTATCTGCGAATCGATAACGGTAATCTTTCCGCCATCGTTTTTCAAGTTTTCTACCGCCTTATCGAAATCGGTATTCAAAACGCCTTTTCTTCTAAAAGCAATCAAATCAGCTTTTTGAAGTATCTCTTTATAGCGATACCAACCATTAAAGGTTGTTATCATATCTCCGCCGCAAACAAGTGCAATGCGTTTATCATAAATCTCGTTTAAAGCACAAACGGTATCATAGGTATAGCTTTTGCCTTGGCGGGTTAGCTCTAAATCGGAAAACTCAATGCCATCAAGTTCTCCGAGCGCTGTTTTACACATATTAAGTCTATCCTCGCCCGAGGCTAAATTGGGAGCCTCTTTATGGGGCGGTTTGCAGGTTGGCATTATGATAAGTTTTTCAACCACATTTAAGGCTAAAACCTCTTTTGCCATCTCAACATGACCATTATGGATAGGATTAAAGGTTCCGCCAAATACCGCTATTACTTTATCCATTCTTTTTTACCAAAACGATTTTTTTGTGTTCCTTGCTCTCGCGATAGAGAACAAAACGGGAACCGATAACCTGAACAACATCTGCCCCTGTTTCTCCCGCAATAATATCGGCCGCCTCGCGAGAGGACTGCGGCGATGTTTCAAGAACGCGCAATTTTATGAGTTCTCGAGCCTCGAGAGTTTCATCTACTTGGCGAATAAGTTGATCATTAATACCACTTTTTCCTACCTGGAAAATGGTTTCTAAGCTATTAGCAAGCGCACGAAGCTGTGCGCGCTGTTTTCCGGTTAACATTCTATTACCTCTTAAATATAATTTTTTAATTCATCACGCAGCATAAGGAGAGCCTTTCCTCTATGGCTAACCTTATCCTTTTCCTCGCCCGAAGCGAGACCAAAGCAGCCGATTTCGCCAACAAACAAAGGATCGTATCCAAAGCCGTTTTCGCCTTCTGGCGCGAATAATATTTTGCCTTTAGTTTCACCCGTGGCCGTTATTATCTCACCGCTTGGCTTATATAAAACTATAGTGCAAACGAACTTTGCATCG
>JAZOXC010000148.1:0-8268 GCA_045659535.1 Acutalibacteraceae bacterium | reverse complement strand
CCCATCTTCTGGCTGTTCCAGAAACGGTAGCCATGAGCGATAACCGGCTTGAACTCGCCCCAATGGATGAGGTCCTCACTGGCAGAAATCCAAATATCGCCTGCTGCGGTAGGAGTCATAGGACGGTCGAGCTTATAATATTTGCCGCCAATCTTCTCGGGGAAGATGGATGCGCCGCGGTTAGAAGGAGCGGTTATAGCGGTAACGGGATGATAGGTTTCGAAATCCTTGGTCCAGCCGAGGTAGCCGAGCGGAGTTCCAAAACCATGAACCATAACGGGTGTTACCATATAGTAGGTATCATCAATCTTGGTTGTGCGGTTATCAATAAAGTGGTGGAAAAGCTCGTTGGGATACTGGGTATCATCAAGTTTAATGAAATCTTCATCGCTGAGTTCGAAATGAAGGCCGTCCTTACTGCGGGCGATGCGGGTCTGACCTACATCGCGACCGTAGCCGCGGGTTGCAGCATGGTCAACAACCGAGATAAGAAGAATGGTTTCATCGCCATACATAACGGGCGAGGGATTATAAAGCTGAGCAACGCCGGGGAAATCCTTAACATCAAGGATGGGGTTTCCTTCATAGCGCTTGAAAATTTTGGTTGCGTCTCTTTTCATTTTATTTCTCCATTTCTTTGTAGTAGCGGGAAAGTCTGTTTCCTATGAGGATACGAACGCGATCGAGTTCATCATGATCATCGCAGTAGTCGCGAACATTAGGCGATACGCTCTTAACAAGCTTTTCAACATATTTTCTGCCGAAAGCCTCTTCAGCCATCTGGAGGATATAGAAATCCTCGATACCGCTTCTGAGAAGCTCGAAACGGAGCGAACCTACAGGACCATCGATGCCTACGCGGTCGCCGGGATAGAACATAGAGCCATCGCCGAAGCAGTACCACGAAAGGTCGCGAACGGTAGAAGCGCTATCCCACGGATTGCAATCTCTCCACCAGGTTGTGGTCCAGTAAAGGAGACCGCGAACATCATGGAGCCACTGCTGCCACATAAGAACACGAGCATAGAAGCCATCCATATCAACGAAAACATTGGCATAGGGAAGACCCGGCTCCCAGCAAACATACCACCAAACGCGCTCGCCGCGAGCATCGATTTCGTGCATGCGATCGCAGAACCACTTATCCTTAAAGAGGCGAGCCTTGGGGCACCAAACGGTAGTAATGCCATCTAAAAGGTCAACTGCCTTTTTGCCGCCGCCATCGGAAGGATCCTTAAAGAAGGGGGAAACTGCATTGTAGCCGGGGAAGCATTTAGAAAGGCGATCATGGAAAGCAAGAATCTTATCATAAGCTTCCATATTGCAGGGCTCATCAACGCCATAGAAATAGCTCTTATCAAGCCATTTCTGGTTTTTGGATAATTTCTCGTAGTATTTCGCGATGGTAGCATCATCTACATCATGCGGAATACGGAAAGAGGTAACAGCAGGATTGTCGAGATACTCATCGGCACGAGGATCAAGGATGTCGTAGGGAAGGAAATCCGAGCAGATGCGATACTTATCGAGCATGAAGTCATAATACTTCTTGTAAAGCTCTTGTGGATTATCGCTCTTATGGCGAAGCTCTAAGAATTTTTGGGTGATACCAAAAGCGGTATCCATATGCTTCTTCGGATTTAAGGCAAATGCCCAAACAGTAACCTTAAGGTCATACTTGCCGTAGATCTTGCCCTTTTCCTTTAAAACAACCTTGAGTTTATAGGTTCCGGGAACGGTCTTATCGGTAGTTTTGATATTGATAAGATATGTAGTATTTATGCCTGCCTCAAGATCAAACTTTCCGCAATCCGGAACAACCGGATCGGGCCAAAGTGCGCCCTCGCAGGAAACATAATGCTCTTTTAAAACATCAACGGTGAAGCCTGCCTCTTCTATTCTGCCGCGAACATCAATAGAGAAACCTTCTCTATCGGTAGGAGCCATGAAAGAAACCTGGCAACCCTCGGTTGCGTTCTTGGCAACATAGATATGATAGTCTTCTTTTTTGCCCCAGGTCAGATGACTGCGGGGACGGATTTTCTGTTCAGGTGTGGTAAACCAAACCTTTAAATTCTTTTCCATAATCGACCTCCTAAATCTTTAGGTGTTGTTTCTATTTTACATATTAAACAATATAAAGTAAAGCAATATTTTAAGAATTTTGCTTAAAATAGCGAGATAATTTGTTTCCGAGCAGAATTCTTGCCTCATCGAGTGCATCATGCTCATCGTTATAGTAGCGAAGGTTGGGGGTAACGCTCTTTATAAGCCTATCAATGTACTTTTTTCCAAAGATGCGTTCGCCCATGCGAAGCATCGCGAAATCTTCGATTCCGCTGCGAACAAGTTCGAGTCGGAGCGAGCCTACGGGACCATCGATACCAACTCGGTTGCCGGGGTATAAAAGATGTCCATCACCGAAGCAATACCAAGAAAGGTCGCGAACGGTTGATGCGCTGTCCCAGGGGTTGCAGTCGCGCCACCAGGTTGTGGTCCAATAAACGAGGGCATCGGCGCCATACATAAACTGCTGCCAGAAAAGAACGCGATGGAAGAATCCCTCCATATCGACAAACATATTGGCATAGGGAAGTCCCGGCTCCCAGCAAACATACCAAAAAATCTTATCGCCATGAGAGCGATGCTCTTCCATGCAATCGCGGAAATCCTTTTTTTGGAAAAGGGTGCTCTTGGGAATCCAGCATTTGCTCGAATAGGAGAGAAGATCGGTTGCCTTAACTCCGCCGCCATCAGAGGGATCTTTAAAGAAAGCGGTATAAACAGGGGGGTTCGGGAAGGCTTCCGAAACACGAGCATACTCTGCCTTTTGCTTTTCATAGTGCTCCATGTTGCAGGGCTCATCGGTAACCTCGATAAGGCATTTGCTGAGCCATTCGGGGTTATTCGATAGCTTTTTATGAATGGCGGATAGCTGCTCGCCGCTAAAGCGGGCGCTATGCAAAACAAAGGAACGAACAAGCGGGTTCGAGAGATACTCATCGACCTTGGGATCAGAAAAATCATAGGGGAGATTATAGGGGTTGGTATGATAGCGGTTCAGAAGGAAATCATAGTATTTTATGAAAAGCTCCTGCTCGTTATCGGTCGGCTGATGCTTGAAAACAAACTGCTTATCAATATCGGCAATCATATAGGTTCGGTCGCTCGGGTTGATAGCGAATGCCCAAACCGTAACGGTAAGGTCGTATTTACCATAGATCTTGCCCTTTTCCTTTAAAACAACCTTGAGTTTATAGGTTCCGGGGATGGTATTCTCGGTGGTTTTAATGTTGATAAGATAGGTGGTATTTATGCCTGCCTCGAGGTTGAATTTTCCCTCATCGGGAACAACCGGATCGGGCCAAAGCGCGCCATCGCAGGAAACATAATGCTCGCGCAGCAGCTCCACCTCGAAGCCGCCCTCTTTTATTCTGCCGCGAACATCGATAGAGAAGCCTTCTCTATCCTCGGGTGCCATGAAAGAAACCTGGCAGCCTTCGGTTGCGTTCTTGGCAACATAAATACGGTAATCCTCTTTTTTGCCCCAAGTTCTATGTGAGCGTGGGCGAATTTTGCGCTCGGGGGTTGTAAACCAAACCTTTAGATTCTTTTCCATAAAAACCTCTACTTTTCTTTAGTGAAATGGGCGGATAGGCGGTTACCTATAAGTATACGAACTCGGTCGAGCTCATCATGATCATCGTTATAATCGCGAACATTGGGCGAAACGCTCTTAACCAGGCGCTCAACATATTTTCTGCCAAAGGTTTCCTCGGCGAGCTGAAGCATATAGAAATCCTCGATTCCATAGCGGAGAAGCTCAAAACGGAGCGAGCCAACGGGACCATCGATGCCTACGCGGTTGCCGTTATAGAAAAGGCTGCCATCGCCATGGCAATACCAAGAAAGACCGCGAACCGATGAGGTGTTATCCCAGGGGTTTGCATAATGCCATTGGGTTGTTTGCCAGTAAAGGAGTCCGCGAACATCATGGAGCCATTGCTGCCATAAAAGAACGCGGGTATAGAAGCCTTCCATATCGATGAAAACATTGGAATAGGGAAGACCCGGTTCCCAGCAAACATACCACCAAACTCGCTCGCCGCGAGCATCGCGATCATGCATATAATCAACAAACCATTTATCCTTAAACAGGTTGATTTTGGGGCACCAAACGCTCTGGAATTTTTCGAGCAAATCAACGGCGCGAACTCCGCCGCCATCGGAGGGATCCTTAAAGAAGGGTGAAACCGCTTGATAGTTGGGGAAGAGGGTTTTTAGGCGGATGTGCGTTGCCTCGATTTTTTCATAAGCCTCCATTTTGCAGGGCTCATCAACAACATAGAAGAAGCCTTTTTTGAACCAAACGGGGTTGGAAGAGAGCTTTTTATAATAGGCTTTTATGGTTTCATCGGGAACATCATAGGGGATGATGAAGGTTGTAACTGCAGGATTATTTAGATATTCATCGGCGCGGGGGTCGAGAATATCGAAGGGTAGATCATAGCCGCAGATACGATAGTTTTCGAGCATGAAATCATAGTATTTTTTATACATAAGATCGGGGTCAACGCTCGGCTGATGCTGGGTTATAAATTTTTTGGTTATGCCAAATGCGGTATCCATATGATTTTTGGGATTAATGGCAAAATTCCAAATGGTTATCTTGAGCGGATAACTGCCATAGAGCTTGCCGTTTTCCTTTAAAACAACGCGAAAACCATAGGTTCCGGGAACCGAATCGGCATTTGTTTTAATATTTATGAGATATGTAGTGTTAACCCCTGCTTCAAGATCGAATTTTCCCGAATCGGGAACAACGGGATCGGGCCAACCTGCGCCCTCGCAGGAAACATAATGCTCGCGAAGAAGCTCGATTTCGATGCCTGCCTTTTGGGCGTTTCCGCGAACCTCGAGCGAGAACCCTTTTCTATCCTCGGGAGCCATGAAAGAAACCTGGCAACCTTCGGTTGCGTTCTTGGCAACATAAATGCGGTAGTCCTCTTTTTTGCCCCAAGTTCTATGTGAGCGTGGGCGAATTTTGCGCTCGGGGGTTGTGAACCAAACCTTTAAATTCTTTTCCATGGAAAGAACCTCCAAATAGGGGATTTTTAACTACTATTATTTTACCCGCAAGCCCCATAAAAGGCAAGGAGATTTTGCGCTCTTTTGCCTCTTTTTTAAGATAAAAAGCATGAAAAAATACCATACTTGATTATCGCGTTTTTATATGGTATAATTACTTGGATATTTACCCATAAGGGATGTGAAACTATGTTTAAGATCGAGGATGGTTATCGCTCTTTGCTTGATACCCGCCAAACCGAGATCGCCATAAAAAAGGTTAAAGACTTTTTTGAGCGCGACCTTGCGATACAACTTAATCTAACCCGCGTTTCGGCTCCGCTTTTTGTTAGCCGCGCATCGGGACTTAATGATACCTTAAACGGAGTTGAGCGCCCTGTTGACTTTGATATGAAGGGTCAGGATAATGTTTACGAGATCGTTCAGTCGCTCGCCAAATGGAAGCGCGATGCCCTCGGAAAGTATGGCTTCCGCATCGGCGAGGGTCTTTATACCGATATGAACGCTATCCGCCGCGATGAGGACCTTGATAACATCCATTCCGCATTCGTTGACCAATGGGATTGGGAAAAGGTAATCGATAAAGCAGACCGCAACGAAAAGACCCTTAAAAGCGCTGTTAAATGCGTTTATAATTCGCTAAAGCATACCGAGAATTATATCGCCGATGAATATGATTTTGTTCAAAAATTCCTGCCCGAGAAGATAACCTTTATAACCGCGCAGGAGCTCGAGGATTTATATCCCGATCTTAGCGGAAAAGAGCGCGAATACGAAATAACCAAAAAGCATGGCGCTGTATTTATTATGAAAATCGGCGGAGCTCTCCGCTCGGGCAAACCGCATGATGGCCGCGCACCCGACTATGATGATTGGGAACTAAACGGCGATATTATGGTTTATTATCCTGTTTTGGATATCGCTCTTGAGTTATCCTCGATGGGTATTAGAGTTGATGAGGAAAGCCTTATGCGCCAGCTCGAAATTCGCGGAGTAACCGAGCGAAAGGAACTCGATTTCCATAAGCGCCTTCTAAATGGCGAGCTTCCCTATACAATGGGCGGCGGAATCGGTCAAAGCCGTATGTGTATGTTCTTCCTTCGCAAGGCTCATATCGGCGAGGTTCAAGCATCCTCCTGGACCGATGAAATCTACCGCGAATGTGCAGAAAAAGGAATAGTATTACTCTAAGCGAAACGGACAACATAGATGTATGTTGTCCGTTTTTTAAAGGAGAAAATAAATGACTACTTTTGAAAAAATATACAGGGTTGTTGAAACCATCCCAAAGGGTCGGGTTGCAACCTATGGATGGGTTGCCGCAAAGGCGGGAAACCCGCGTTGGTCAAGGGTTGTTGGCTATGCGCTGCATGTAAATCCAATGCCGGGAGTTATCCCGTGCCATCGTGTTTTAAACCGCGAGGGCAGGGTTGCCGAGGCATTCGCTTTTGGAGGCGGCGCTACCCAACGAGAGCTATTAGAAGCCGAGGGCATAGTTTTTTGCCCCGATGGAACGGTTGACCTCGATATATATGCTGTTTGGAATTAAAAAAACCGCCTGCTCTCATCGGAGCGGGCGGTTTTCTTTCAAACAACATAATTATTATACCACGAAAAGGTAAGAAAGTGGTAGTAAAAAAATTGCATAAATTTTTGTATTGTTTGCCTATTGAAAACATATGTCTTCGTGTGGTAGAATATAGCCAAAGAAAGAGAAAAGAAAAAAGCACCGACAGAGAAGAGTCGGAATTTTAAGAAAGGGGTAACTTCCAATGTACAGTATTATTCGTAAGAATTAACTGCGAAGGGGTGAGTCCAAAGTTCTATTAAATTTCATATCTAAAAATAAAACAGACAAAGTTTAATAGCAAAAATCTTTTATAAAAATTTTAAAGTCCAATCGGACTATTGGGTGAGTCCAATGAAATAGTTATATGGGGACCGAGTATATCTCGGTCCTTTTTTTGTTGATTTTTGCGGTTGCGGCGTATATAATATGTATATAGTAATTTTTTCGGAGGAAAATATGAAGCTCTTAGTTCCCGTTTTATGTTTAATGCTTTTGTTTTGTGGTTGCGGTGGAAACGATACCGCCGAAACATCATCGCTTACCGGTTCGAATACATCCTCGCAGTATGTTGATGCCGATGTTGATTTTACCGGCAAGGTAACTCTAATCGGTCGTTGGCATTGCCAAACCGAAACCAAAAACGGCGAAACGGTTGATGTTTCGAAGGATGGAATTTATTATATTTTCTCTTCGGATGGAACGGTTGACTCCTTCTATGGCGGCGAATCGATGGGAATTTATTCGGGATATACAACCAAAGATGATACCGTAACCATAATTGTTGGCAACAGTTATGTTACACTTAAATATTATGTTACCGAAACAACCCTAACCCTCTCAACCTTGAACGGCGATATATCAACAGTTTATATCCGCGTTCCTTATGAAAAATAAGATATAAATTAAAAAAGCCTTGGGAAATCCCAAGGCTTTTTATTTTTAATATTTTCTCCAAACCATCTTGTTAACAATTCCGGTATAGGACTGAATAAGTTTAACAACCTTTGTTGAAACATTTTCATCGATATAATCGGGGGTTGGAATGCCGATATCGCCATTTTTGTTCATCTCAACTGCGGTTGAGACAGCCTGAAGCACCTGATCATCGCGGATACCTGCAATGATAAAGTTGCCCTTATCCATCGCCTCGGGGCGCTCGGTTGAGGTTCTGATGCAGATGGCGGGGAAGGGGTTGCCAATCGAATTAAAGAAGGAGCTTTCCTCGGGGAGGGTTCCGCTATCCGATACAACCGCAAAGGCGTTCATCTGCAAGCAGTTATAATCATGGAATCCGAGGGGCTCATGCTGAATAACCAGCGGGTGGAGTTTAAATCCGCTCTCTTCGATGCGCTTTTTGGAGCGCGGATGGCAGGAATAAAGAATGGGCATGCCATATTTTTCGGCCATGGCATTAACCGAGCCGAAGAGCGAAAGGAAGTTTTCTTCGGTATCGATATTTTCCTCGCGATGTGCCGAAAGGAGGATATACTTGCCCTTTTCAAGACCGAGTCGGCTATGAATATCCGAAGCGGTAATCTTATCAAGATTTGCGCGAAGAACCTCTGCCATCGGCGAACCTGTAACATAGGTGCGCTCTTTGGGCAGACCGC
>JAZOXC010000147.1:0-3326 GCA_045659535.1 Acutalibacteraceae bacterium | reverse complement strand
TCTTTACCGAGCCGCAGCCCCACAGCGGTAAACCCAACAACCCGGGTAGCACACCCTTTGAACTTTGGGCAGATGGCGCTCGCGCCGCTCATAAAGCTCTTGTTCGCGATGGCAGAAGAGATAAGATAGTTCTTATGGGACCGAATGAGGGCAGTACCGCTTATAGCCCGATGGTCCAGCATTTTGCCGAAACCGAGCCCGATATCGTTGATATGTTCTCGAGCCACAACTATCAATGGGTTCCCGCCGCCAAACCCGAATACATTAAAAGCGGCAAAACCTATTGCTGCTTAACCGTTTATTGGTCGCGCATTTGCCAAAAGGTTTCGCTAAAGCCCAATACCGACTACGAGGCTTCGCTCGATATTCTTTATCGCTCCGATTTCCCCGATCAGGAGGGTGGATATGTTTTCGGTGTTTGCAAAGATCATCCCTCGGGCGATATTCAAAATACCGGACTTGCTGCAATTGTTCCAGGCAGCACCATCACCATCAAACCTTCGGATATTTCGCGCGATTATAAAAAGATTACCATCAAATTTAACTCGGGCGAGGGCGGAGATGGATTATTCGGAGTTTTCTGCGGAGTTAAGTCTCCTAAAGAGCTCGATGGCAAAACCGCTTGCGTTACCAATCCCGAAGATCGCCGCCGCCCCGGATACTGCTTTATCGACAGCTTCGAGCTTTTAGAGGGCGAGGGAAAGAAAAACATCCTTAAAAACGGCAACTTCGATAAGGAGTTCGAAGATTGGTTCATGAATTCCACCGCGGGTGGCGTTTTAGAGCCTTATAAGGATTGGTGCATGTGGGCAAACCGCGCTATTGATTTCATCCCCGGCGAGCGCCCCAACAAGGCTTTCTGCTATGATGAATACAACATCACCTACGACCGCGACAACTCGCATTTCGAGATGGGTGCCGAAGTTGTTGATGCGGCAATCGCATTTATGAACTGCGGTGCTCGCTGCTCGCTGCTTTGGACACTATTCGACCAGCAATGGCCCAATAACCACTCTAACAATGCCGATTCGTTTGTTGATGGCGACCATCGCTGCGGACTTATGCCGATTTTAACCCGTTCTTATGTTCCCTATAAGGCCTTCTATGCCTTCTCGCTTCTTTCCCGCTATGTTGATGGCTATGGAACCAAGATTTATGAGGGTATCGGCGAAAACGCGCTCCACCTTACAATGTCGGAATCCAAGGATGGCGAGATTACAATAGTTCTTGCCAACCATAAAGCAACCGCCGATGAGTTTAAAATCGAGATTGAACACGCCCTCGGCAAGACACTTTACCGCCATAACTATGACCCCGCAACCCTCATCCCCGATGAGAGCGCAAGCATCATTCCCGCCGACCGCGAAATTGCAGTTGATAAGGAAATAAGCGATACCATCGCTCCCTATGGAGTTATTGTTTATACAACCCATAAAGACTAATTTAAAATGCGGTGCATTAGGCTAATGCACCGCATTTTTCTTATTGCTTTTTGGGGTATCCGAGAGTATTATATACTTGTAGATTAGGAGATGGTTTTTTGATTTATAACATGCATTCGCACAGCAATTTATCACACGATGCCATTACCCCTCCCACCGTTTTATGCTCTCGCGCGATAGAGCTCGGATTTTCGGGGCTGATTTTCAGCGACCATTGCGATACTCACATCCAGCCGGTAGAGGAGCTGCTCGAGGATGCCGATAAAAACTTTAAGATTTATTGCGAATTAGAGAAAGAATACAAAGGCCGACTCGAGATTATAAAATCGGTTGAAATCGGTGATGCTCATCTGTTTTTTGATAAGGCAGAGGCGGTTGCAAACGGGCAGCCCTATGATGTTATTCTCGGCTCAGTTCATGTTATGAAAAAAGAAAACGGCGATATGCTCCCCCATACATGGATAGATTTTGGCGCTATGGACGATGCTTCGCTTCATGCCTATATTAAGGATTATTTTGATGCCCTTCTATTTGTTGCAAAAACAACCACTATGGACATATTAACCCATCTCGATTTACCGATTAGATACATAAAAGGCAAGTTTGGTATGCCTTTTGATATTGACCGCTATATACCCATAATAACCGAGATTTTAAAGGTTATTATCGATCGCGGCATAGCGCTTGAGATAAATACCTCGGAGATAGGAAAAAAGCTTGATGCTCCGCTGCCCTCTTTGGATATTATAAAGCTATATTTAAGCCTTGGCGGAAAGCTTTTCACGATTGGCAGCGATGCCCACGAGGTTGGAACACTTGAAAACGGCCTTAGGGAAGCACACGAAATGCTCCTTTCGCTCGGTATAGAAAAAGCCTGCTACTATAAAAACCGACAGCCAATTTTCTATTCTTTATCGGAGGAAATATGAAACTTTTAGCTTTAGGAGAAATTATTTGGGATATTTATCCCGATGAAAAGCACATTGGCGGCGCGCCGCTAAATCTTGCCGCTCATGCCGCTCTGCTCGGAAACGATAGTTATATCCTATCCGCAGTTGGAAGCGATTTGCTCGGCGATGAGGCAATGGCCGAGCTCGCCCGCTTTTCGGTTAAAACCGATTATGTTAAAACCGCCGACCGCCCAACGGGTCAATGCATTGTAACACTCGATGGTAAGGGTGTTCCCCATTATGACCTGCTATCCGATATGGCATACGATTATCTATCGGGCGATGAGGTTTTTGATGGGTTTGATGTTTTATGCTTTGGAACCCTTATTCAGCGCAGCGAGCAGAATATCAAGGTTATAAAGGATATCATAAAAAGCCATTCTTTCGGCAATATTTTTTGCGATCTTAATCTCCGCAAACCCTTTTATAACCGCGAGAGCATTGTGCTTTGCGCCGAAAATGCAAATGTTCTTAAAATTAGCCGCGAGGAGCTATGCGAGGCAACACTCCATCTTCTCGGCAAAGAGATAGCCGCTCCCGCAACCGCGGCAAGAGCTATTTCGGCGGCTTTCCCAAATTTGGAGATTATTATTATAACCCTCGACTGCGATGGTGCTTTCCTTTTTGATACAAGGAAAAAGACCTCCTATTTCGCGCCGGCTAAAAAGGTTAAGGTTAAATCAACCGTTGGCGCGGGAGATAGCTTTAGCGCCGCATTTCTTTCCTCCTATATCGGCGGAGATGAAATCTCGGCAGCGCTCGAAAAAGCGGTTGAGCGCAGCGCTTTTGTTGTTTCGAAAACCGAGGCAATACCCCTATAAAATAAAAAACGGCGAAGGATTAGCTTCGCCGTTTTTTTACTTTCTTGTTTGGTCTAAAAGTCCATCTATCTGATCGCCATAGGTTTCATAGCATTCTTTACAAATAACGATGG
>JAZOXC010000146.1:0-1377 GCA_045659535.1 Acutalibacteraceae bacterium | reverse complement strand
TTTAGATACTTAAGCGAATTTGGTTTTGCATCATATCCGAACGAGAAAACCATAAATGAATATATCCCCGAAGGTGAGCGCAACATGATGAGCCGAACCATGGAGCAGCATATTCGCTCAAACGGTTCAAACGGAAAGCTTTTATCCTATCTTTCCGAAACATTCCTATACCCCCGCGATTTTGGAACACTTATTTATGCAACACAGCTGCTCCAAAACGAGGCTATCCGCACCGCGGTTGAGCATCTTCGCCGAAATAGAACCGGCGACCGCTGCAGTGGCGCTTTATACTGGCAGATAAACGATATCTACCCCGTTGTTTCCTGGGCGGCTATCGATTCGCGCGGCAGATGGAAGCCGCTTCAGTATAACGCTAAAAAGTTCTTTGCTCCCGTTATGATTTCCTGCGATGAAATCGGCGAGACCGCAACCCGCCCCTATGTTTATATGCAGCCCGAGCATTTCGATTTTGAAACCAAGGCGACCCTTTCGGTTACTAACGAGACCCTCGCGCCCGTTTCGGGAACTGTTTTTTGGGAGCTAAGGTCGGCCGATGCGAAGGTTATAAAAAGCGGCAGCGCTCCGCTAACCATACCACCCCTTTCGGCGGCCGCGATCGACCAGCTCGATTTTAATAAAACCGACTGCGTTCACAACTATTTGAGTTATTCCTTCAAGGTTGAGGATAAAACTATTTCGGATGGTACGATTCTCTTCACCGCGCCCAAACATTTCGCCTTCCAAAACCCCAATCTTCGATTTGTTAGGGAGGGCGATGAGATAACCGTTTTTGCCGATTCGTTTGCAAAATATGTTGAAATTTATTCGCTCGACAGCGATTTTAGGCTTTCTGATAACTATTTTGATATGAACGGCGGCAGCAAAACCGTTAAGATTATCGAGGGCGACCCGAAAACAATTCTGCTTCGCAGCGTTTATGATATTAGATAGGAGCTATTTATAGGTAGACTATTGACATTTAAGTATTATTTACTTATAATATAGTCGCAGAGATTTTGAGTGCACTTATTAACCATTTACCCGGGGATAAGTGCACTCTTTTTATGTAAATTTATTTTTGGAGGGTCTAACCATGGCAAAAACCAACATTGTTGACTGGAAAACTATAACTAGTTTCGTTATCGATGCTTTCACAGGCTACGGAATCCCCCGCGCAGATGCCGAAATTTGCGCCGATGTTCTCTTGGCTTCTGATAAGCGCGGTATCGAATCGCACGGCGTTAACCGCTTTAAGCCGGTTTATCTCGACCGCATTAAGGCCGGTATTCAGAACGCTGTTACCGAAATCGAAATCTTAAAAGAAACCCCCACCACCGCTGTTATTGACGGACATCATGGTATGGGTCAGGTTATCGG
>JAZOXC010000145.1:0-2458 GCA_045659535.1 Acutalibacteraceae bacterium | reverse complement strand
GACTTATATTGGATGGTGTTTTCGCTTTTGGCGGAGAGTTAGGGATACGGTGCGCTCTCGCCTTTGCCGACCGCTCCGAGCGGTTGGCGGCAAAGTCTTCGTGCTGCCGACTTCACAGCCCCAAAATGCTATCGCGCATTTTGGGCTGCTGCGACGAACCCTACGGGTTCTCATCCAATAATCTGAAAATAAAAAAGAAGCACCACCCAAATGGGGATGCTTCTTTTTTATTGGCGGAGAGTTAGGGATTCGAACCCTAGGTTGGCTCGTCACCAACACAGCATTTCGAGTGCTGCACCTTCGACCACTCGGACAACTCTCCATCGGCTACGCCGCTTAAACTATTATATGTTTTGCGGGGTCGGTTGTCAAGCAAAAAATTATTGCCCTTTGCGGCGGTTTGCTATATAATATTTTTATCGATTAAAAAGGAGGTTAGGTCTATGTTTACGCGTATAGAGAGTTTCGGTTTATTTGGAATCGAATCCTATCCCGTTATGGTTGAGGCGGATATATCAACAGGGCTCCCCTCGTTTGATATAGTTGGTCTTGCCGATACTGCGGTAAAAGAATCGCGCGAGCGCGTTCGTTCGGCGCTCAAAAACTGCGGCTTTAAGTTCCCCGTTGGCAGAATAACCGTTAATTTAGCCCCCGCCGACAAGCGAAAAGAGGGCTCAATATACGACCTCCCCGTTTTAATTGCGCTGCTTAAGGCATCGGGGCAGCTAACCGCGCAGCTCGATTCCTCGGCCTTTTTGGGCGAGGTTTCGCTCGATGGCTTTGTTCGCCCGATAAATGGTCTCCTTGCCATGGCAATCGAGGCAAAAAAGCAGGGAGTTCAAAATCTTTTTGTTCCGCTCGATAATGCCGCCGAGGCATCGGTTGTTGATGGAATAAATATATATGGAGTAGCAACCGTTGCCGAGCTTTGCGCCCATCTCTCGGGCGAGAAGAGCATATCCCCTACCGCGCACAAAAACATGGCAGAGATTCCCGCTGCCTCGCTGCTTGATTTTGCCGAGGTTAAGGGTCAGGCGGTTGCAAAAAAGGCGCTCGAGGTTGCTGCCGCGGGCGGTCATAACGTTTTGCTTATCGGCCCTCCCGGCTCGGGAAAAAGTATGCTCGCCAAGCGTATGCCCTCGATTCTGCCCGAGATGACCATGGCCGAATCGATCGATACAACCAAAATCCATTCCATAGCGGGAACGCTTCACCGCGATACCCCGCTTGTTCGTGTTCGCCCCTTCCGTTCGCCGCATCATACCGTTTCGGCCGCGGGAATGACAGGTGGCGGAAAGCTTCCGCGCCCCGGCGAAATTTCGCTTGCGCATAACGGTGTTTTATTTTTGGACGAGCTGCCCGAATTTAACCGCGATGTTATGGAATCGCTGCGTCAGCCGCTCGAGGATGGCATTGTTACCATTTCGCGTGTTGCGGGAACGCTAACCTATCCCTGCTCGATAACCGTTGTTGCCGCAATGAATCCCTGCCCCTGCGGATATTTCGGTCATCCAACCAAAAAATGCACCTGCACCCCGCAGCAGGTTTCGCGCTATTTATCAAAAATTTCGGGTCCTATGCTCGACCGACTTGATATCCATGTTGAGGTTCCGCCCATTGATTTCGATTCCCTCAAGGCAAAGGGCGAGGAGGAAACCTCGGCCGCCATCCGCGAGAGGGTTAATAAGGCGCGCCGACTGAGCGAGGAGCGCTATCGCGGCAGCGGTATAACCTGCAATGCGCGATTAACCCCCGCAATGCTCGAAAAATATTGTGTTTTATCGGATGAGGCCGAGAGAACTTTGCGCCTTGCATTCGACCGAATGGGTCTTTCTGCCCGTGCCTATGACCGACTTTTAAAGGTTTCGCGAACCATTGCCGACCTTGATGGAAGCGAGCAAATCAAAACCGCTCATATCATGCAGGCAATCCAGTTTAGAAGCCTTGACAGAAAGTATTGGGGCGAATAAGATAACTTGACATAAAGGAATGTGAAGAGTAAAATGAATATCAGTCCGATAATGGCGGGTCGCCCCGAAAACGAGGGTCGCCTCCAAAAGGAAATCGCGGTTTATGACCTGCTCGATTCTCTCGGAATAGAATATAGCCGAGTTGACCATGATGCCGCCGATACAATCGAGGCCTGCATCGAGGTCGAGGCGGTAATCGGGGTTGGAATTTGCAAGAACCTTTTTGTTTGCAACCGCCAAAAAACCGATTATTATATGATAATGATGTCGGGCGAAAAGCCCTTTAGAACCGCCGATGTTTCGAAAAAGCTTGGCGTTTCGCGCCTTTCTTTTGCATCGAGCGAGGATATGGAACGCATGCTCGGCGTTACTCCCGGCTCGGTAACTGTTATGGCGCTCAAGGATGATAAGGATCATCGCGTTCAGCTTGTTATCGACCGCGATATTATAAATGGCGAGTATATTCGTTGCCATCCTTGCATCAATAC
>JAZOXC010000144.1:0-10769 GCA_045659535.1 Acutalibacteraceae bacterium | reverse complement strand
GTGCTAAATAACCTCTCCTTCTCCGCAAAGAGCGGACAATTTATTGGTATTTTAGGCGAAAACGGAAGCGGTAAATCAACCCTTTTTAGTGTCTTAACAGGGCTCCAAAAGGGGAGCGGTTCATTCCTCTATAACGGCATGAACCTACTCAAAAACCCAAAAATTCGAGCCGAGAAGGTGGGCTTTGTACCCCAAAGCCCACCTCTCCTCGGAGAGCTTACCGCCCGAGATAACCTTCGCCTTTGGTATAGCAAAAACGATATGCTGCATTCTCTCGAATGCGGCTTTTTAAAACTGCTCGGAATCGATGAATTCATCGATGTCCCGGTCTATAAAATGTCGGGCGGAATGAAAAAGCGCCTCGCCATCGGCTGCGCAATTTCGCATAATCCCGAAATTTTATTCCTCGATGAACCCTGTTCTGCGCTCGATTTGCCCTGCAAAGAGCGCATCTATGCCTACCTTCGCGAGTTTGCGGCGGGTGGCGGAATTGTGGTTCTCGCAACCCATGATATCTATGAACTCGTTTTGTGCGATGATGTTTATGTTCTAAAAGGCGGTGCTCTTTCGCTTTATTCGGGCAGCCGCGATATAAAAAGTCTTGTGGGGCAGATGAGTAATGAATAGTTTTTTTAGATATCTGCGAGCCGAGGGCAAGCGAACCCTAAAACTCTATCCCGCAATTCTTTTGTTCACCCTTGTTTTAGTCCTCAGCATCGCTATTATTCTCGCAACCCTTTTCAGCACCAAAAGCAATAGCGAAGCGGGAACTAAAATCAAGGTTGGAATAGTTGGAAATCTCGAGAATTCATATCTTGATATCGGCATAGCGGCATTTCAAAACGCCGATACAACAAGATTCTATATCGAGTTTTTAGAGCTGCCCGAGCAGGAGGCAAACCGCCTTCTTAAAACGGGCGAGCTAAAGGGCTATGTCTATATCCCCGATGGCTTTGTTGATTCGGTCGCCAAGGGCGGTGAGCTTAAGCTAAAATATGTTATGGGAAATAGCCCCGCGGTTTTGAGTTCTCTGCTTATGCAGGAGATAATCGATATAATCGGCAATGTTATAGTCGAATCGCAATGCGCTGTCTATGGCTATATCGACCTCGCCTATAAAACCGAGCTCGAAGCCGAGATTCGTGGTAAGCTCGTAAGCTCGCTGAGTGTTGAATATATCGACCAAATATTGAGTCGCGAGCAATGGTATGATGTTCATGTGCTCGGAATAGGGCAGGGGCTATCCTTCGAGAGCTATTATGTTTGCGCCTTTTTAATTCTTCTTTTCCTCCTTTGGGGAACCGTTTGCGTAAACCTCTTAACTCGGCGCGACCTATCCCTCCCGCGACTGCTTTATTCGAAAAAACGAAATACATATAGCCAAATTTTGGCCGAATATATCCCGTTCTTTTGCGTGTTCCTCGCTAATATAATCATACTTTCGCTCGGAGCAGGAATCTTTCTGCGCGGCGGCTCGCTTTTACCGAACGCAGATAGCTTTGCGGATATCGCGGTGTTAGGGCTTTCGCTTATCCCCGCGGCCTTAGTTATATCCTCGATGCAGTTTATGCTCTATAATATAACCTCATCGGTCGTAAGCGCGGTGCTTTTGCAGATTCTCGCCCTCGTTGCGCTATCCTATGCATCCGGACTTTTATATCCGCTTTATAGCCTCCCCGAAACCCTGCAATCGGTAGCGCCGTATCTGCCAACAGGGGTTGCGTTCAGCTATGCAAGCCGAGCAATCATTGGCGATGTAACCGCAGGCGCGTTTGCAAACACCATTATATATAGCGGAATATTTCTATCAATCTCGGCGGCAATCCGCAGCCTTAAGATAAGGGGTGGCAGAATATGAAAAACAGCTTAAATCGCCTTATCTTTTGGTGTTATGCGCTTAATAAAAGACTTTTAAAGCGCCCGAGCTTTATCATCATTTTATTGCTTATCCCTATTTTCACCCTCTCAATGTCCCGCGTTGCAACCGAGGAGAGCGGCTTTGTTCGTATAGCCGTTTGCGCCTTGGATAAGGGTGATGCTGCCGCAACCGCGATAATAGAAGAACTCAAAAAAGATAATAAAATGACCGTGATAACCGAATGCGAAAACGAGTCCGAAGCGCGTTCGCTCGTGGAACAAGGAAAGGTCGATACCGCATGGATATTGCTCGATAATTTAGAATCCCGCGCCGATAAAATAGGTAGGGGAGAGAGCGAGCAGCTCGTTCGTATCTATATGACCGAGGAAAATACCTTTGTTCGCGCAGCGAGAGAAAAACTACTCGGAATGTTTTTCCCACTTGTTTCCTATGAGATTTATGAAAATGCAGCACTAAAGCTTCCGCTCCCGCCCGAGTATAAAACCTCCGAGGCCTTTGCAGAGGCATATCATATATTCGAAGATGATGTAAATCTTATCGAATATACCTATCTCGATTCAAATCAGTCAGCGCCAACAAATTATGATTTCCTAACCGCCCCGCTTCGTGGTCTTTTATGCACCGTTATGTTGCTTTGCGGTCTTGCTGCCGCCTTGTTTTTCAACTGCGATGATAGGGAAGGCATCTTCGCGAACCTAACCGCAGGCCGCCGTGCAGCGGTTTTCATCGCTAATAATTTAGCGGCGCTAACCCTTTCGGGATTTTTTGTTTCGATGGCGCTTATGCTTTCGGGCTTATATGGCTCTTTTTGGTACGAAAGCCTTTCGATGCTTCTTTATATCCTCGCCGCAACAGGCTTCTGCACCCTAATCGGAGCGCTGCTAAAAAGCCCCGCAAAGCTTTCGGTCGCCTTCCCGATAGTGCTCATTCTCTCTATCGCGATGAGCCCCGTGTTCTTCAATATGCGGCGCCTCGCCCTGGTGCAGGGCTTTTTCCCGCTCTATCATTATCTCTATGGAATGAATAATCCGCGCTTTATCATAAGCCTCGGATTTTTGGCGGTATTCTATCTTATTGCCGCCGCTATGCTCTATACCCATAAAAACCAAGGCTATATTAAAGAAAAATAAAAAAAGATGCACGAGTTTTCGTGCATCTTTTAATTTTTATCTCATATTGTTAGTTTGTTTCTGTTTGGGAATTTTTCGCTTGTAAATCCTCTAATGATTTATAATATGGTATCTTATTCTTTTTTGCGTATTGTTCAACCTGCTTGCTCGCACCGCAGATAACGGCATTATTGCTATATCGCAAAATGTTTTCGCCAATATTTATAATTCTATCATTGAAAAGGATATATTCGAGCGAATTGCAATTGGAAAATGCCATATCGTCAACAATTATCAATTTATTGGGCAAAATAATGCTTTTAAGGTTTTTGCAGCCTGAGAAAGCCCTTTTGCCAATCCGTCTGATGTTTTGCGGAAGTATGATTTCGGTCATTCCGCTGGATAAAAATGCGTATTCCCCAATCTCTGCTACTGAATCGGGAACAATAACACAAGGCTCTTTTCCGTTATAATTTTTTAATACTCCGTCATCAATTTCAAACTCGGGTAGGGGACTATCCGAAATTTGTTGTATCGGTGATGATTTTTGCAGAGAAGGTGCATTTTTAGTATAAACTTTTTCGGGAACCACACGTTTAAATAGCAGAATATCGCCGCTGTTTTTTGTTAATTCCCAGCCATTTGCCCCTAATTCATCTAAAGACCAATAAAATTTATTCGGCCAAACAAGTTCCTCATATCCGTTTCTGCATACTTTAACTTCAAGATATTCAAATTGTCTCATGTTTTATCACCTACTATAATATAAATGTGATCTCTAAATTAGATTATAACACTATAAAAAACAAAGAGCAAGGCAAAGCCTTGCAAAACTTATTTCCCTTTTCCTATAAAAAGCAATAAGTTAAGCCCCAAGAACATATTGTCCTTGGGGCCTTGGCACCCCCAGTAGGAATCGAACCTGCATCTAAGTCTTAGGAGGACCTTATTCTATCCGTTGAACTATGGGGGCATAAAAACGGGAGTGTAAAAACTCCCGTTTAATTATTAGAATTTTATGCGCTCAAGAATGTAGTTTTTAACATCCTCGATCTTGATGCGAACCTGCTCCATGGTGTCGCGGTCGCGAACGGTAACACAACCATCGTTTTCGGTATCGAAATCGTAGGTAATGCAGAAAACAGTTCCGATTTCATCCTCGCGGCTGTAGCGCTTACCGATAGAACCGGATTCATCGAAATCGGTGGGGAACTCGGCTGCTAATTCATCGCGGAGAGCCATAGCCTTGTCAGATAATTTCTTCGAAAGCGGAAGAACGGCTGCCTTGAAGGGAGCGAGTGCCGGATGGAGCTTAAGAACAGTTCTCTTTTCTCCGTTAGATTTAACCTCTTCGTCATAAGCATCGCAGAGGAAAGCAAGGGTAACGCGGTCTGCACCAAGCGAAGGCTCAATAACATAGGGGATATACTTCTCGTTGGTTTCGGGATCGAAGAATTCCATCGATTCGCCGCTGTGGTTCTGGTGCTGGGTTAGGTCGTAGTCGGTGCGATCGGCAACGCCCCAAAGCTCGCCCCAACCAAACGGGAAGAGGTATTCGAAGTCGGTAGTAGCCTTAGAATAGAAGCAAAGCTCATCCTTATCATGGTCGCGAAGACGAAGGTTCTCTTCCTGCATGCCAAGGTCTAAGAGCCACTTGCGGCAGTAGCTGCGCCAGTAATCAAACCATTCAAGGTCGGTTCCGGGTTTGCAGAAGAACTCAAGCTCCATCTGCTCAAACTCGCGAATACGGAAGATAAAGTTTCCGGGAGTAATCTCGTTGCGGAAAGATTTACCAATCTGACCAACGCCGAAGGGCATCTTCTTGCGGGTGGTGCGGCAGATATTCTTGAAGTTAACAAATATACCCTGAGCAGTTTCGGGGCGCATATAAAGGGTAGATGAGGAATCCTCTGTAACACCCTGGAAGGTCTTGAACATAAGGTTGAACTTACGAATATCGGTAAAATCGCCCGAGCCGCAGGAGGGGCAAACGATATGATGTTCCTTTATGTAGTCCATCATTTCCTGGTCGCTCCAAGCAGCGGGGTTATCCGAAAGACCATTTTCTGCAACATAATCTTCTATAAGCTTATCGGCGCGATGACGGGTCTTACAAACCTTGCAGTCCATAAGCGGATCAGAGAAGCCGCCGAGGTGTCCCGAAGCAACCCATGTTTCGGGGTTCATGAGGATTGCGCTGTCAAGACCTACATTATAGGGGCATTCCTGAACAAACTTTTTCCACCAAGCCTTCTTGATATTGTTTTTGAGTTCAACTCCGAGAGGGCCGTAGTCCCAAGAGTTTGCGAGTCCGCCATAGATTTCGCTGCCGGGATAAACAAAACCGCGGCCTTTACAAAGGGAAACTATGGTATCCATTGTTTTTTCATTAGCGTTCATATTAAGAGCTCCTTGAACATAATAATACAAATACTATAATATATGTTTATATAGGCAAAGTCAAGGGTTTTATAGCTTTAAAGTGTTGACAAAAGAGCCAAAACAGTATATAATCTCGGTGTAAAATGAATAATATACATAAGTTTCAAAGGAGATGTATTTATATGGATAAAAACATTCAGCTTCACGATTTCGATTTCGGCAGCTTTATGGAGGCTGTTGATATGTGCAAGGGCGATGTTTTCCTCGAAACAGTAGATGGAGATGTTCTCAACCTTAAATCAAAGCTTTGCCAAATTATCGGCATCGCAAATATCTTAAAGGGAACCTCTATCGATGAGATAACCATCCGCTGCGCAAACCCCGAGGATGAAACCCTTATGTTCCGTTTCAACCTCTATCGCGAGCTCCCCAAAAAGTAATAAGCAAAAGAAAAACCGACCACTTGGTGGTCGGTTTTTTTGTTTATTTCTGCTCGATTTTCTCTTTTCCACCCATGTAAGGACGAAGAGCCTCGGGAATGCGAACCGAGTATTTCTCGCCATCGAATTCGAGGTTGTTCTCGAGGAATGCAATGAGCATTCGGGGAGGAGCAACAACGGTATTGTTAAGGGTGTGTGCAAGGTATTTAGAGCCATCCTCGCCGCGAACGCGGATGCCGAGACGGCGCGACTGTGCATCGCCTAAGTTAGAGCAGGAGCAAACCTCGAAATACTTCTTCTGTTTCGGGCTCCAAGCCTCAACATCATAGGTCTTAACCTTTAGGTCTGCAAGGTCGCCCGAGCAGCACTCAAGGGTTCTAACCGGAATATCGAGCGAGCGGAAGAGCTCAACCGAGTAGCTCCACATCTTATGGAACCAATCCATGCTCTCTTCGGGCTTGCAGATAACGATCATTTCCTGCTTTTCAAACTGGTGAATACGATAAATTCCGCGCTCCTCAATTCCGTGAGCACCCTTTTCCTTGCGGAAGCAGGGGGAATAACTTGTAAGTGTCAGCGGAAGCTCGGCTTCGGGGGTGAAGGTATCGATAAACTTACCAATCATCGAATGCTCCGAGGTACCGATAAGGTAGAGATCCTCGCCCTCAATCTTATACATCATGGCATCCATCTCTTCAAAGCTCATAACGCCGGTAACAACATTCGAGCGGATCATGAAGGGGGGGATGCAGTAGGTGAAGCCCTTATCAATCATAAAGTCGCGGGCATAAGCGGTAACTGCCGAATGGAGTCTTGCAATATCGCCCATGAGGTAATAGAAGCCCTCACCGGCAACGCGGCCTGCAGCCTCTTTGTCAATGCCGTTGAATTTCTGCATAATATCGGTATGATAGGGGATTTCGAAATCAACCTCGGTCTGTTCGCCGAACTGCTCAACCTCAACATTTTCCGAATCATCGCGACCGAGCGGAACGCTTTCATCAATAATGTTGGGGATCTTCATCATAACCTCGCGAAGGCGGGTTTCATATTCAGATTCCAAGGTCTCGAGTTCCTTAAGGCGCTCTGCCTGCTGGGTAACGAGCTTTTTAATTTCCTCGGCTTCCTCGCGCTTGCCCTGAGCCATGAGCATACCAATCTGCTTGGAAACGCTGTTGCGGTTTGCGCGAAGGTTGTTAGCCTCGTTGTTGGCATCGCGCTTTTTCTGGTCAAGGTCGATAGCCTCATCAACAAGCGGAAGCTTGCTATCCTTAAACTTGCGCTTTATATTTTCCCTAACGATGTCGGGATTTTCTCTTAAAAATCTAATATCTAACATTTTTCATCCTCCAACCCCAAAGGGTATTATATATCACAATGATAATATTATCACAAATTTTTCCTTAATACAAGCATAAAAACGCACGGAAACGGGTTCCGTGCGTCTTTTTTACTTAAACATTTTAGCAATAACGGGAACTATGTCCTTGATAACGGTATCGGTGGTGTTAACGCAGAGGTCATAATTCGATTTATCGCCCCATTCTCTTCCGGCATAGAAGGAATAATATTTTGCTCTATGGCGGTCGATTTTCTTTATTTTGCGGCGAAGCTGCTTTTCGGTTAGTTTGGTTTCGCCCTCGTTCTTGCGCTCCATACAGCGCTTAACGCGGCTGTCAAGATCGGCATAAACAAAGATATCATAAGGCTTGTAATCCTCGAGAATATAATCGGCACAACGACCAACTATAACGCAATCGGATTTTTCGGCAAGCTCTTTAAGAATGGTTGCCTGCGCATGGAAAACCGCCTGAGCCTGGCTAAAGGAATAGTCGGCGAAGTTCATGCTGTGTCCTATGGTGATGGGGTAGAGTCTATGGGGAGTACGCTCAACAATCTGCTGAACATATTCTTCGGAAAGCTTTGTATGCTTCGAGATTTCTGTTATGATTTCCTTATCATAATATTCAATTCCGAGCTCCTCGGCAAGACGGCGACCAAACTCGCGCCCACCACTTCCGAATTCGCGTCCGATTGTTATAATTCTGTTCATATAGCGCCTCCTTGAGTGTGCTTTTTTTATCATATTTAATATACCATATTTTGGGCAGAAAAACAATATTTTTTTAAAGCGAAAAACTATTTGAAAAACAGAGGGCAAAAATTTATGTGTAATAGCCGCCGATACACAATATTTTGTGAAAAAAGTTCGAAAAATGCCGTTTTTTTCTAAATATACTATTGCATGCATGGTAAAATTTTGATAGAATATAATCAGAGTAATATCGTTCTCCGAGGAGTGATTTTTTTGAAAGCAATAGTAAACGGTAAAATTATATTAAAAGACCGTATCGTAGAAAACTATGCGCTCCTTTTCTCGAATGTAATCGAAGGGGTAGTTCCCGCCGAAAATATTCCCGAAGGCGCAGAGGTTATCGATGCCAAGGGCGGATTTGTTTCCCCCGGTCTTATCGATATGCATATCCATGGATATCTCGGAAAGGATGTCTGCGATGGCGAAGAGGAAAGCATCAGAACCATCTCCAAGGGTCTTCTTCCCAATGGTGTAACCGCATACCTCCCAACAACCATGACCGAGGATATGAAGGTTATCCGCAAGGCTCTCGAGGTTTGCAGAGCCCTAAAGGAAGAAAGCTGCGACTGGGATGGAAGTGAAATTCTTGGATGCCATGCCGAAGGTCCCTTCATCAGCATGTCTAAAAAAGGCGCGCAGGATCCCAACTTCATCCTAAAACCCGATGCAAAATTCGTTAAAGAATATGCCGACATTATAAAGAGCATAACCCTCGCCCCCGAAGAGGATGAAAACGACTTTGCCGCAATCCGCGAAATGAAGCGCGATACCGATGTTTTAATCTCCATGGGTCATACCTCGGCAGATTATAAAACCGCAATGGCATCTGTTGCCGCAGGCGTTGGTCATGTAACCCATTTCTTCAATGCCATGACTCCCATGGGTCATCGTGCTCCCGGCGTTGTAACCGCAGGACTAAACTCCGATGCCAGCATCGAGCTTATCGTTGATGGCTTCCATGTTGATCCCTGCTTCTATGATATGCTTTGGAAGTTAAAGGGCAGAAAGCTCTGCTTTATAACCGATTGCCTCCCCGCAGGCGGTCTTCCGATGGGCGAGTATATGCTCGGCGGTCAGAAGATAATCTACCGCGATGTTGTTTGCCGCTTGGAGGATGGAACCGTTGCAGGCAGCGTTCTCCATCTAAACCATGGAGTTTGGAATGTTTATAAAAATTCCAATATCCCGCTCAACGAATGTATAAACTGCGCATCCCTTAACCCCGCAACTGCCCTTGGCGTTGCCGACCGTAAGGGTTCGCTCGATATCGGCAAGGATGCCGACATCATCATAACCGATGAAAACTTTGAAGTATGCAAAACCATTATAGGAGGCAAAATTAAATATGAAGCTTAAAGTAAATGCAAAACTCGACCCGAAATTTCAGCCGCTTTCGCTCATCTGCCGCGATATGCGCGAGGCAACTAAGGAAAACGGCCAGGATATAGTTATCGCTGTTGAGCGCAATAAGGGCTATACAACAACCTATAAAACCCGCATCTTCGCCGATGGAACAGGCCATGATGAGGAAAACTTCCGCTTTGTTGAGCGTATCGCAAAGTCGCTTTTATGGGTTGCAGGCGGTTATAAGATTATAATCGCAGGTAGCGATGTTGTTGGCGAAAAGATTAAAGCCGCCTATACCGATGGTGGACTTCGCGATTTTGATGTTCATTTCATGGAGCGCGTTTATGAGCAGAAGTTCGAGGTTCTGTCGGTTCCGCTTTCCGAAGCTCCCGCTGATAAATCCTCTGCAGCTCCCATTGGTCGCCATCTCGATGGCTGCCGCATCGGCTTCGATGCAGGCGGAAGCGACCGCAAGGTTTCGGCTGTTATCAATGGCGAAAGTGTTTATTCCGAAGAGGTTGTTTGGTTCCCCAAGATCAATTCCGATCCCGAATATCATTATGAGGGCATCCTGAATGCTATGAAAACCGCCGCATCCCATATGCCGCGCGTTGATGCTATCGGTGTTTCTTCGGCAGGTGTTTATGTTGATAACCGCATCATGGTTGCATCGCTCTTCTTAAAGGTTAGCGATGAGGACTTTGATAAAAAGGTTAAGAATATGTATATCGATGTTGCAAAGGAGATCGGCGAGAATATCCCGATCGAGGTTGCAAACGATGGCGATGTAACTGCTCTTGCAGGCGCTATGGATTTAGGCGGTGATTCGGTTCTCGGTATTGCTATGGGAACCAGTGAGGCAGGCGGCTATGTTGACCCGCAGGGCAATATCACCGGTTGGCTCAACGAGCTCGCATTCGTTCCGGTTGACTTCTGCGAAGAAGCAATGGTTGATGAATGGTCGGGCGATTATGGCTGCGGTGTTAAATACTTCTCGCAGGATGGCGTTATCAAGCTTGCTCCCTATGCAGGTATCGAGCTTGACGAGGCTCTTTCTCCCGCTGAAAAGCTTAAGGTTGTTCAGGGCCTTATGAAGGAAGGCGATCCTCGTGCCGCCGCTATCTATGATACCATCGGCGCATACTTCGGCTATGCCATCGCATACTATACCGAGTTCTATGATATCAAGCATGTTCTTATCATGGGCCGCGTAACCTCCGGAGAGGGCGGAGTTATCCTTCTCGAGCGCGCACAAGAGGTTCTCGATACCGAGTTCCCCGAGCTCGCAAAGCAAATTAAGCTTCACATCCCGGATGAGAATTCTCGCCGCGTAGGTCAGTCGGTTGCAGCCGCAAGCCTTCCGAAGCTTGACTAATTAAAAATTTAAAACCCCTACCGTTGGGCGGCTGCGGTTAGGGAGAAATCGGTTTTGGAACCAAGTTTAGAATCTTCGCTTGCCTTTCCTCCTTGTAATACACAAAGTATTACCGCGGAGTAAAGTCTTCACGAATAAAACA
>JAZOXC010000143.1:0-3507 GCA_045659535.1 Acutalibacteraceae bacterium | reverse complement strand
ATTCTGCTCCCCGCCCCTTGGTCCATGTCCTGTGCTTATAATTTCGCGTTGGGCGGTGTCAGCCTTCTTAGTTCGCTCGGTTGTGTTGATACTATCGCTTTCGGAAGTGAGTGCGGCGATATAGAAAAACTGATTCGCGTTTCCGATTTGGTTCATAGCGATTCAATAACCCCATACTTAACTGAAGAGTTAAAAAAAGGAACCACCTTTGCCAAAGCTCGCCAAATAGCTCTCGAAAAGGTTATCGGTCCCGATTCCAAGATTCTTGAGTGCGCCAATGATACCCTTGCAACCGAATATATCGCAGCCGCAAAAAGTCTCGGATTTTCGCCCGAATTTATTGCTGTAAATCGTGTTGGAGTTTCACATGACAGCAATGAAAAAACCGATGTTTTTGCAAGCGCTTCATACATTCGCGATGCTGTTTTATGCGGATGCGATGAGCTGATAGAAAAATATATGCCCGATTGTTCTATCGAGATACTCCATAGGGAAATGAACAGCGGTAATATCGCCAATATTAAAAACATCGAAAAAGCAATTCTTGCCCATCTGCGAAGACTGGGTCCCGAGGACTATAAAACCATTCCCGAGGTTTCAGAAGGGCTCGAAAATAAAATCTGCACCGCTGTTGCGAGGAATACTTCCCTTTTTGGAATTATCGAAGAGGTCAAATCAAAGCGCTATACGATGGCGCGCATAAGAAGAATCATTATTTCGGCATTTTTAGGGCTCGATACCGAGTTTTTCGGTGTTTCAGTTCCGTATATCAAGGTTCTCGGAATGAACGCTACAGGCGCAAAAATATTAAAAGAGACAAGCCCCACCATACCTCTTATAAATCGCAGCCGCGATTATCTATCCCTCTGCGGTGATGCGAAAAAATGTTTTGCAATCCAAAACAGAGCCGCCGACCTATATGCTCTCGCTCATATGGTTCCTAAACATTGCGGCAAAGAGCTTTCGGCAAAAATTATAAAAATATAGAAAAACCCCTTAAAGCAGATGCTCTAAGGGGTTTCTTTTTATAAAATTATGCAAATGAGACCGCTGCAGCCTTCATTTATTACACGCTCAAGGGTTTCTTGTATTCTAATTCTCGCATCAACCGGCATTCGAGCAAGTTTTGTATGCAAGCCCTCGTTTACAAGTTCATGCAAAGATTTTCCGAAAATATTTGAATCCCAAATCTTTTCAGGGCTTTCTTCAAACTCTTTTAATAAATACATAACAAGATCTTCGCTCTGTTTTTCGCTGCCAACAATTGGCGTTACCTCGGTTGTTATATTCGCCTTCATCATATGAATTGACGGAGCCGAAGCACGAAGTCGAACCCCATATCTACCGCCCTGCTTCATAATTTCGGGCTGTTCAAGGGCTAATTCCTCGATTGCAGGCATTACAATGCCATATCCCGTTGCCTCTACCTCATCGATAGCATTTTTAACCTTGAGATATTCTTTTCTATCCCGCGCCAATACCGACATATTTAGCAAAAGTTCTTCTTCGTCATGTATATCAAATCCGGTTGTTTCGGATAAAACCTTATAAAACAGTTCACTCTTTGTTTTAATTTTAACCATTATTTTTCCGCTGCCAAGATCGATATTATCGATTGCAGCGCCATCAATAAATTCGTTGCCGCATAGTGCCTCTTCCAAATTTCGGGCATCATTAATAATTTTCATACTAAGGCAACTGCTTTTTAGGGTTTCGAGCAGCGATGCACGCAGCCAATGATTAACCGGCAAGGTATTAATCCAACGACCAAGATCAATGCCGATCTCCTTTATTGGGAATTGGAATAATATTCGCCCTAAAATCTGCTTAATATCCTCTGTATTGAGCTCTACGCAATTAACAGGAATAACAGGCACCTGATACTTAACAGACAAATTTGCCGCCAAATCACGGCTTTCAGGAGCCGTTGGATCGATGCAATTCAGCAACACAATAAAGGGCTTATTAATATCGGTTAGTTCCTTAATAACCCTTTCCTCCGCCTCTTCATATTCGGCGCGAGGAATTTCGCAAATGCTACCATCGGTTGTTATAACGAGACCGATGGTTGAATGCTCGTTAATTACCTTGCGAGTGCCTATTTCGGCAGCCATATTAAACGGTATCATCTCATCATACCAAGGGGTTGCAACCATTCGTGGTTGATCGTTTTCAACATATCCAACCGAGCTCGGAACAATATACCCAACGCAATCAATAAGTCTAACATTTAGACCTGCATTATCATCAAGGGTGATATTAACTGCGTTTTCGGGAATAAATTTAGGTTCGGTTGTCATAATTGTTCTGCCAGAAGCCGATTGCGGGAGTTCATCACTTGCTCGCTCTCTAACATAATGCTCTTCTATATTCGGCAAAACCAGCATATCCATAAAACGCTTGATAAATGTAGATTTTCCTGTTCGTACCGGTCCCACCACACCGATATAAATGTCACCGCCGGTTCTTGCGGCTATATCTTTATAAATGCTTGTATCTGTCATAATACTCCTCCGCTCACACTTTCTTTTGTAATATGAGTATTCGGGAATTTAATTTTTTATGACAAGCAAACTATTGAAAAATATCGCCTTTTGCAGTATTATCATATCATACACTTTTGGAGGAACAATATGACAAAACTTCTCATAACTCTCTTTGTTAAAGAAAAAGAAGATGTTAAAAGCCCCGCCGTTAGAACCGCTTATGCAACACTTTCCAGCTTCACGGGCATAATTCTAAACCTGCTTTTATTCGCGGGAAAGCTTTTTATAGGTATTATATCAAACTCGGTTTCGGCAATCGCTGATGCTTTTAACAACCTAACAGATGCAGGCTCTTCGGTTGTTACACTAATCGGTTTTAGATTATCATCAAAACCCGTTGATCCCGAGCATCCACATGGTCACGGAAGATTCGAATATATCGCTGCTTTCATAGTTGACATGATTATAATTCTTGTTGGTTTCGAGCTTTTTACCGCCTCGATAAACGAGATAATTACCCCAACCGAAACTTCAGTTTCGAAGCTCGGTCTGATTCTTTTGGGGGTTGCGGTTTTTATAAAATTATGGCTCTTTGCCTTCTACCGCAAAATATCCGAAATCGTAAGCAAGGACGAATATTTTGATATAAGCGAGGAGATGAAGGATCGTTTTGGTAAGATTCCACTTTGTACCGAATCGCTTTTAAAAATTGCGTATATCAGGGCAATGATGTCGGATATAGGTGTAAGCATTTTAAAAGAAACGCAAGGAAACGTAATTTTAAACTTTGTTGACCCTGTGCTAGAAAAGATGATGGCTGCGGTAAGCGAATTTGAAGGTTTTGCATTTTTAAATGCAGGAAGGGTTTTATCGCTTACACTTAATGTTTCCCAATTTACACAAAGCGAAAAGCTTGATAAAATAATAGAGTTTTCAGAATTCTTTTTAACGCTTTAAGCGGTGAAAAAATAATGAAAATGTAAAAAAATGCTTGATATTAACAGTATTTTCTTATATAATA
>JAZOXC010000142.1:0-21849 GCA_045659535.1 Acutalibacteraceae bacterium | reverse complement strand
ATCGCCAACCAATATAACCTTGCTATAACTCATAAGCTCGGTTTTAAGTTCCTCAATGGGTATTGCGCGGTCCTCTGTTAGCCGCGAAAGGCGACCGCCCGAGGATTTAAACAGCGCATTATAAACCTGCCCGCAGCGGGCATCCATAACCGAGCAGATAACAGCGCTCGAATGCGAAACCAACTCTGCCATGGCAAAAAGGGAGGATACCGCATAGCAGGGTTTGTTTTCTGCGGCGGCAAGCCCCTTAACCGCGCTGATACCGATTCGAATACCCGTAAACGAGCCGGGACCCGCCGAAACAGCAAAACCATCAATATCCGAAAGGGATAGCTTGGTTGCCGATAAAAGGTTTTCCATCATGGGCATCAGGGTTTGCGAATGGGTGAGGGCAACATGGCTCTCAACCGCGCCTAGGATTTTTCCATCCTCGGTTATAGCGCAGGAGGCGGTTTTTGCAGAGCATTCAAAGGATAAAAGCTTCATCTTAAAAATCCCCTCCGCTCAAAATTATTTTTCTTGTATTTTCATCGATTTTTTCGATTCTTATGAATATCGAGTTAGCGGGCAGAGCATTATAAATATTCTCGCTCCATTCAACAACGGTCAAACCATCGCCCCGCTCGGTATAATCAAAAAATCCCGTGGTTTCAAGGTCATCCCATCCGCTTATGCGATACATATCGAAATGATAAACAGGCATAACCCCGCCCTCATAAACATTAACAATCGCAAAGGTGGGCGAGGAAACCTCGCCATCAAATTCGAGTCCCTCGCAAAGACCGTGGGTAAAGGAGGTTTTGCCTGCTCCAAGGTCGCCTTCAAAGGCGATAACGCTGCCTTTTTCGAGCCTTTTTGCCAAAACCCTTGCAAAAGCCTGAGTCTCTGCAGCGCTTTTAGCGATATATTCCATCGAGCATCCTCCTTCTATTTAATCATACATAGATAGTATATCATAAACAAAGGCTATATTAAAGACCTATTTATATAAATTTTTAAATTATTTGATAACACTTGAAGAAATTCGGGTTTTCATTTATAATAATTTTGTTATATTTTATCGGAGGTGAAAAAATGGGCAGAATATGGGCGAAAATAGCCGACTATATGCGAGAATGTAATAAGCTTTTGCTGTTCCTCTCGATATTGGCGGCAACCTTTGGCTGCGTTGCGGTTTTATCGGCAACAAGAGCGAGCGGCGGAACAAGGCAGTTTTTTATGCAGTTCTTTTGTATGGTTCTCGGTATTTTTGTTGTTATTGCGCTTTCGCAGTTTGATTATCGCCGAATAGCAAGATTCTGGCCGATTATCGCGGCGGGATCGCTGGGGCTCGTTTTTTTAACCTTCCTAATCGGTTATGCCCCCGGTAATACCGATGATAAGGCTTGGATTGCAGTTGGCGGAATAACCTTTCAGCCTTCCGAGCTGCTTAAAATCGCCTTTGCAATAACCTTCGCGCTCCATCTCGGCAATGTTAAAAGCGAGATAAATAAGATTAAAAATGTTTTTCTCCTTTGTATTCATGGAGCTATCCCCGTTGTTCTGATTCATATTCAGGGCGATGATGGAACCGCCCTCGTTTTTGCTATAATGTTCCTATCAATGATGTTCGCTGCGGGACTAAAGGTTTGGTATTGGGTAAGCGCTTTTGGTGCGGCTTTGGTTGCCGCTCCGCTCGCTTACTTCTTCCTACTAAATGATGACCAACGCGAGCGAATCATATCGGTATTTAATTTAGAGGCCGACCCGCTCGGCGCAGGCTATCAGCAAGCGCAGGGAAGAGCGGCACTCGCAAACGGCGGTTTCTTTGGTCAGGGGCTGTTTAGCGGCTCGCTAACCCAAACCAAAAACGGTATCCCTGAGGGACATAACGACTTTATCTTCACCTGCATAGGCGAAGAGCTCGGAATGGTAGGTTGCCTCGCGGTCGTACTGTTGCTTTTAGGAATCTGCCTGCGAATTCTAAAAATCAGCCGCAGTACAAGCGATGATTTAGGCAAATTCATCTGCGTTGGTATCTTCGCAATGTTTGCCGCCCAAACCATAATAAACCTTGGAATGTGTCTGTCGTTGCTGCCCGTTATCGGCGTTACTCTGCCGCTATTCAGCGCGGGCGGAACCTCGCTTGTGTGCCTCTTCCTCGGTCTTGGAATCGTTATGAGCGTTCATATGCACCGAAGCTCACTAAAACTTCATCTGCATGATATTTAAAATAAAAAAGCACCGTTATAAACGGTGCTTTTATTTTTATGTTGCGAGCTTACCTATAAGCCGAGTTCTGTCTTGGACGACTATCTATCTCGACAGTAAATCGCTTTACTGCTCCAGCCGCTTTTCAAGGCACATCAGGCGAATGTATAGCCTTATTTAGCGTTGCATCGGATAGGGTTTACAGGACCGATTCGTCTCCGGTCGGTCGGTGAGCTCTTACCTCGCCTTTCCACCCTTACCTTTAAAGTATGGGTATTCCCATCCAAAAAAGGCGGTATATCTCTGTTGCACTTTCCCTTAAGGTCACCCTCGGCAGCCGTTAGCTGCTATCCTGCCTTATGATGCTCGGACTTTCCTCAGACGCATAAACGCCCGCAGCCGTCCGGTATGCTCGCAAGAGGATTTTAGCATAAAAGTATTTAAAAATCAACACCAAAACTAAAACCACCGAATACTATGATATGGAAGAGGTGGTAATATGTTTGATATGGAAGTGTTTTTTAAAAGCTTTTTGGGGGCGAATACCGCAAAAGGATTTGTATCATATTTTGCCGATAGCTATAATGTTGATGAGGGATATAGAACCTACATAATTAAAGGCGGTCCGGGAACGGGTAAATCAACCATGCTAAAAACTTTAGCGGCGCTGTTTTCATCCTCGGGCGAGAGCATCGAGCTTTGCCCCTGCAGCAGCGATCCCGATTCGCTCGATGCGGTGATTTTTCATGATAAAAAGGTGGTTATCCTGGATGGAACCGCGCCTCATATAGTCGATCCCGCATACCCGGGCATCTGCGAGCGGATAATAAACCTTGGCGAATGCTTTATTCCTTCGGCTTTTTCGGGCAAGGAAAAGCAGATAATAGAGGCAACCCGCGAGAACAAAAGGCTTCATAGCCGTGCCTCGCGGTATATTGCGGCAGCGGGCGGCTTGCTCGCGGAAAATGCCCTTATAGCGGGCAGTTTTATGGATGAAGAAAAAATAAAACGCTATGCAAAAACCCTCGCAGAGCGAACCATAAAGCAGGGAACCGCGTTCTGTGAATCGCATAGATTCCTCTCGGGTATAACCCCGCGGGGACTCGTGTTTTTAAAGCAGAGCATCTATAACCATTATAAAACCATCATAACCCTCGAGGATGAGCACGGCGCAGTTGGAAGGGTGTTCTTCTCTGAACTTCGAAAAGCCGCTCTCTCGGCAAACAGCAGCATAATAACCTGCTATAATACCATAATCCCATCTAAAATCGACCATATCCTTTTGCCCGAGCAGTCGCTTGCCTTCACTACCGAAAACCGCTACACCCACCCCGAGGGCATAACCAAGCGCATTCATGCAAGGCGGTTTTGCGATATGGCGGCTATGGGCGAAAAGCGCGAAACCCTAAAATTCAACCGCAAAGCAGCCGAGGAGCTGCTGCGCGAGGCAATAAAAATTATCGCTGCCGCAAAGTCGGTTCATGATGAACTCGAGAGCTATTATATAGCCGCAATGGATTTCGAAAAATCGGCCGAAATCCTAAACCGAATAGCGGGCGAGATATAAACAAAAACCCTTGACAACGGTCAAGGGTTTTAATGTTTATAAAAGATAAATTCCCGAATCGAGAAGAACAAGCTCGTTATTGCGAACCTTCATATATTGGTGAACAGGTTCATCAAATTCCTTATAAACCTGCATGGCATAGGAGCTGAGATTAATTTCAAAAATCTTTTTGGCCTCGGCATCGCAAACCCGCATAACACCATCGCATATAAAGATGCTCTTGGGCGAGCCGATAACGGTGTTTTTACCGCCGCCGAGTCGAAGCTCATCGCGCATGGTTCGAGTGTTATAGCGAACAAGAATGCTGCTATCCTTATAGGAGCACCAAAGCGAGTTTCCATCAACCGCAACACCCGAAAGAGGATTGCCCTTATGGGTCATTTCGCCGCTCCAAACAATCGCGTTATCGCGGTCGAAAATCATAGCTTTTCCTAAATCAGTGGCAACAAATATATTGCCGTTTTCAAGAAAAGCGGTTTTGCAGGTGATTGGGTTATCGATGGTTAAAAGGAGGGTTTTATAATTAGTGCCGAATTTTGCAATCGAGAAATAATCGGCAGTAACCTGGGTCATTTTTCCGCTATCAAAAGCAACCGAACGAAATCCGGCGGCCATTCGCTCATCATAAAGCTCTTGGCAAAAAGCGAAAATCATACCATCCGATAGCGGCAGCATCGAGAGCGCCGAGCTATCAAAAATTTTGGTCATAAAAAATCCTCCTTCCTTGTTCTATTAATATAATATTACCTTAAAACCAAACTAAAATCAATATGATTTATAAAATAATTTCGGCATTTTCGCCCCATTCGGCAAAACCGAATTTTTTATAAAAAGGCACGAGACTCTCGCTGCAAATAACAAAGGTCGGTCGAGCGAGTTTGTTAACCATTCCGGCAACACACATTCCCGCAAAACCGCTGCCGCGAGCCGAAGCCTCGGTAGCAACTCCGCAGATAAGCGCGCCATAATCGGTCATAAAGGGAACAACGCAAACCGCCGACTTAAAAACGGCCGCAAGTGCAGTTTCGTGGCGTATGCGGTGGGAAAGATCGGCTATAAAGGCTGTGCGATCGGGAAGCGAAATATCGCCATCGGTTCCCTCTGTTAGAAGCCTGTAAACCTCATCGCACGAGGGCGAAAAATCCGCCGCCGAGGGCATACCCTTCAAGGAACGCAAAACCTTATATTTTTTATAAGGAAAACCTAACTTTTCCGCCGCCCGTATGCTGCAAGAAATGGTTTTAGCGCCAACCGCGCCGATAAAGTTTTTTAGCTCCTCTTGGTCGAAATCCTCGCCATATATGGTCATATTGCCGTCAACTCGGCAGATAATGGTTTCATCCTGGCGCCAAGCGGTGCAAAAAGGTCTTGCCGTTCCGTAAGCACGGATGGTTGCCGCGATTTTTATGTAGTTAGGGTCGGCAATAGGACCCTCGGAGAAATTACTTATAAGCTTAATCAATTTCGCCGCCTCCAATCAAGGAGAGCATCGAGATTGCCATATCGCGAACACCCATAATATCCGAAACCGAAGCCATGGATGAAGCCGAATGGAGATAGCGGCAGGGAACCGAAATCGCGAGGGTTCTAACCCCGCTGCGCGATTTATGGATAGCCGCCGAATTATTGCCTCCCGCAACCGCGGTTTTAACCTGATGGGGAATAGAAAGACCGTTTGCGGCATCGAATAGCCCCCGGTCATAGAGTGTGCCCCTATCCATAAAGGATATAACCGGACCTGCCCCCATCGAGCAAACCCTCTTCGCGCCTGAGGCCCCCTCGATATCCGAGGCAGTTGTTGCTTCGAGGCATATGCAGAAATCGGGAGCAACCGAGAAAGCGGCAGTAGCAGCACCGCGTGTTCCAATCTCCTCCTGCACCGAAAAAGATGCATAAAAATCGTATTCGCTCTCGCTTCTTATCATCGAAATAATTGCGGCGCAGCCTGCTCGGTCATCAATAGCCTTGGAGGTTATAATATCGCCATTCATTTCAAAATCGGGGGCGAAAACAGCGGTATCACCGAGCGAAATAATCGCCTCGGCCTCGGCGCGATTTTTTGCGCCGATATCAATATAAAGGCTGTCGGGGTCGGGCAACTTTTTTCTCGCATCTGCGGATAAAAGGTGCATCGGCTTGCCGCCGATAACTCCGATTGTTCCGTTTTCGAATATAACGCGCGAGGAAAGAATGCATTCGGTATTTATGCCGCCAACGGTCGAGAAATTTATAAGTCCGTTTTCGCAAATATAGGTTGCAATAAAGCCAACCTCATCCATATGAGCATCGAGCAGAATACGGCGTGCGGGGGTCTTTTTGCCCTTCTTATGGGCGATTATATTGCCAAGCGCATCGGTTTTATAGTCGCAGTAGCCATCAATCAGTGAAATAATTGCGTTTCTAACCGAATCCTCGCGACCCGAAGCACCCTGAAGGCAGGTTAAGGTTTCAAGTATTTCAAGCATTTTCCCCGCCTCCTAAAGCTATGAATTTGTATATAAGTTTGGCAGCAGCCTCTATATCGGCTGTGTCAACAACCTCGCAGTTGGTATGCATATTGCGTAGCGGAATAGAAACCAGCGCGGTCTTTATTCCCTCGCGGCTCAGAGAAACCATGTCAGCATCGGTCGAGGTTTTGCCGCCCATAACCTCTAATTGATAGGGGATACCCTCCGCCTTCGCGATAGAGGTTAGTCTATCCGATAAGCCGCGGTCGAGCGAGGGCGAAATGCCTATCATCGGTCCAAAACCGAGCTTTCCGCATTCCTTGGCATCAATGCCGGGATAATCGCCAAAGCTAACATCAACGCATATAGCCTCATCAATATCGAGCGCAAAAGCCGAGGTTATAGCGCCGCGGGTTCCGATTTCCTCTTGGTTGCAAAAAAGAACAATAACATTGGTATCGGGGGCATCCTCGCGCAGCATATCCGCTACCGCCAAAAGGGTAGAAACTCCCGCGCGGTTGTCGAGCGCCTTGCCCGTAACGCGATTAGAGAGCAGCTCGGCCGCCTCGGTTTTATAGGTTATAAAATCGCCAACCGAGATAAGCTCCTTTGCGCGGCTGCCAAGACCTGTATCAACATAGAGCTTTTCGATGTCATCGAAAACCATGTCATCCTTCGATAAATGGGGCGGAATACTTGTGAAAACGGCGGGAATCTCCTGCTTTCCGTGAACCATAACGCGGGCCGAGGGCAGGGTTCGAAGGTCGAATCCACCTGCGGGAGCAACGCTTAAAAAGCCTTCCTCCGAAACCGCGGTAACGGTAAACCCGATTTCATCAATATGAGCCTCGAGCAGAATGGTTTTATCGGATTTGCCCTTTATGAAAAATGCGGTATTCCCGCCAAAAAGACTCTGCTTCTTGCTAAAATCGCCAAGCATCTGCTCGGCGATTTTTAGAGTTTCGTTATGGTGTCCGATAAATGTGCTGTCGGATAATTTTTTGAGGGTTTTAGCAATCTCCATCAAAGCTTGTTCACCAATTCCTTAAAATAATCTCCTCTTGCGGCGAAATTCGGGAAAGCATCAAAACTCGCGCAGGCGGGGCTCAGCGTAACAACATCACCCGGGACAGCCCGTTTGTAGGCGGTTTCAACCGCTTCTGCAATGCCCGAAAGCTTAATAATTTCGCAGCTTCCGTTATAAGAGGGGTCTTCCTTAACCGCCTTTTCGATAGCATCGGCGGTAGGACCCGTGAGCAGTAAAAGTTTAACCTTTTCGTTGATATAAGGAGCCATCGGCTCAAAGGGGATATGCTTATCATATCCGCCTGCGAGCAGAATAACATTGCCGGGGAACACTTTAAGACCCGCAATGGTCCTGGTCGGGCTCGAGGCAATCGAGTCGTTATAATAGCGAACTCCGTTTATCTCGCGAACCAGCTCGATTCGATGCGGAACACCCATAAAGGTTTTGGCAACATGGCGAATGCAGTCGGCGCTAACATAGCCCCAAACTGCCGAGATAGCGGCAAGATAATTTTCAACATTATGGTCGCCCAAAATTGCGATTTCCTTGCGGTCGAGAATCGGAACATCGATTCCGCGGTAGCACATATGAAGCATGCCATCCGTATCGAGCCAAGCGCCGTTATTAAGCTTTTGCTCGTAGCTGAAGCCGAGCGATTGACCGCGTGCATCCGAGCGGAAACCATGGGTTATTTCATTATCATAGTTTAAAACGGTTCTCGAGAATGCGTTTTGATGAAGAACGATGTTGCGCTTTGCCTCAACATATTCATCCATATCCTTGTGAACATCAAGATGGTTGGGAGCAACATTGGTAACAACCGCAACATCAGGGCTCTTTCTCATCGAGATGAGCTGGAATGAAGAAAGCTCAACAACAACAAAATCCTCGGGCTTAATCTTATCAATAATGGGGAGCAGGGGAGTTCCGATATTTCCGCCAACATGAACCGTTTTGCCCTCGCATTCGAGCATTTTTGCTATAAGGGTTGTGGTTGTTGTTTTGCCGTCCGAACCCGTAACCGCGAATATGGTTGCGGGGCAGAGATCAAAGAAAACCTCCATCTCGCTTGTAACGGCAATACCCTTTTTGCGGGCGGCCGAAAGCTCGGGAAGATGGAAACTCATACCGGGTGTACGGAATATTATGTCAACCTCTAAATTATCGAGATAGCCTTCCCCGAGGCGGAGCTCTGCGCCCGCTTTTTCAATGCGGTCGGCCATTTCGCCAATCTGCTCGCGGCTGCGCTTATCGCAAGCATAAACACGCGCACCCTTATTTAAAAAGTCGAGTATAAGCGGGGTATTGCTAACCCCGATACCACACATAGCAATCTTTTTACCCGAGAGATTATCCCAGAACTGTCTAAAATCCAAAACGCAGTCCCCCTAAAAGAGTTATATATATTTATTATACTTACAGATAAGAAAAATATCAACAATAAAAACAAAAAAGGAGCGGTATCCCGCTCCCTCTTTATTTAAAACTAAATCGCAAGTTAATTACTAACTTTATAAGCCTTAAAGCCTAAATCGGCAATAGTTATTCCTATGTTTTCGTCCTTAAGGTATCCATCTAACCATTCAACAAGGTAGCAAAGACTTCGCCTTGCCCACTCTAGCATATCATATAAAACTTCTTTATTTCCGGTATATGATGTGTATGATATAGCGGAGTTATTAGTAAATGTACTTGGTTTAATATTTCCCAAAAGCGTTATTTCGCCAACACTACTACCGTAATCAAAATTGTCCAAATAAATGGCCGAAAAAACAGAGACTTCTTCATAGTCGAAAACAATTTGAACCGTAAGGTTATCATGCTGAGCCGAATAGCAAAGATTGTATACGATATCTCCATTCACAGCATACATCCTTGTGTAACCACCACTTGTAGTTCCGTTTTCTTTTACATACGCAACTAAATATTCATAAGCATGTGATTTGTCAACAGCACCGCATTTTGTGCATTTATAATTTGAATAGTTATGCGCAGGATTAGTATAATTATCCTTATATGTATGGCCGCACGAGCAAGTATATGTTGTATATCCTTTTGCGGTGCAGGTTGCCGCAGTAACTTTTTTAGAATAAGAATGTTTGTGCGTAGTCGTTGCAGGCTTGCTGGTTACAGTGGGCTGGCTAGTAGTTTGGGTTGCAGAAGAAGGCTTATTTGCACCTTGATCATTGCTTACGTTTTCTTGGGAAGAGGTATTGTTAATTTCTGTGCCGCAGTGCTCACAAAATGTTGCATTGCTAGCAATGCCTTCACCACAGTTCCAACAATACTTCTCGGCCTTGGCCTCATCCTTCGACTCGCCACCACAAGCAACAAGCGAGAACATCATAACTATTGCCAATACAACAGCTAAAATTCTTTTCATTTATCTTTCCCCCTAAAATAAAAAAAGTGTGTCTCGTGAGAGACACACCGAAAAAGTGAATCTCTCATTGTTGTCACACAATTTCAATACCCCTAGGCATATGAAGAAGAGAGAAACACCTTTTACCAAAGTATGTTTCCCTAGGGGTTAAAAAATATGAAACTGTGTGACAAGTGCATTATAGCATAAATAAGAATTTTTTGCAACAGGTGTGGAGTGAAGTGCCTTATCAAGCTTCCCTATGACGAGGGAGGGGCTCTGCTCCTCCCGAAAATGCGGGACGTCGAAGGCGCCATCCCCTACATATTGCCCACTCAAATTTCATCGTAGGGGAGGGGCTCTGCTCCTCCCGAAAATGCTTTGAAAAAATTTTTAAAACCGCCTTTAATTGTCCGCTTTTCGGGACACTCGAAAAAATATAATAAAATTGCAAAAAGGGGGTTGACAAATAAAAAAACCTCTGATATAATGAAAATACAGAAAAAGAACAAATGTTCTTTTCTCGGGAGGTACTAAAAAATGACTACTAAATACGCAATTCAAACAATACTTGAAATAGCCTTCGTAGGCGCTATTATATTAGGATTTTGGAAAGAAAAGGCCCTCATCGCATTTGAGGATAAAATCGCCGATAAGTTCCGAAACGTAAAGAAAAAACCTGCTGCCGAAAAAACCTTCGTTGTTCATAAAGGCGGCAAAGGCGCCCATTGCGCATAATTAATTTACTATTCCTTTCCATTTAGCATTTTTATAAACCCCGAAAAGGCAGATATTCTCTCACTCGTTTTGTGAGGGGATGTCTGCTTTTTCATTTTATAAATGCAAATGTTATTTATTATATTTATCAAATATTATTGCTTTTTAACATCTTTGATGTTAATATAAAAATATATAAATTATTGCCCCTCGGAGGTAACTTTATGGATATTAAAAAACTGCTCGCAAACGAGAAAAATCATCGCTCGCTTCCTTTCTGGAGCTGGAATGATAAACTCGAGGAAAACGAAATTCGCCGCCAGGTAAATGTTATGAACGATACCAATAACGGTGGCTTCTTTATGCATGCCCGTGGCGGACTCCAAACCGAATATCTCGGCGAGGAATGGTACCAAATGGTTGCCGCCTCGATCGATGAGGCAAAAAAGCTCGGCATGGATGCTTGGGCATATGATGAAAACGGTTGGCCGAGTGGCTTCGCCGATGGAAAGGTTCCCTCGCGCGGTCTCGATTGGCAGCAAAAGCAGATGACCTCCTGCATCCTGGAGGATGAGAATGTTCCCGAGCATCTAATCGGACTATATAAGCTTTCCGAAAACGGCTATGAAAAAACCGATAAGGCCGAAAAGGGAGTTCTCGCAGTTTATTTCATCGTTAATAAATACTATATCGATACCTTCAATCCCGATACCATAAAGTATTTCATCGAGGTAACCCACGAGCAGTATTATAAGCGCTTCGAGAGCGAATTCGGCAAAACCCTAAAGGGCTTCTTTACCGATGAGCCGCAGTTTAATAATACCCTCCATTTCCCCTGGTCGCAGGTGTTAGAGGGTGAGTTTGTTGCTCGCTATGGCTATAGCCTTGTCCATAATCTTCCGGCCCTCTTCGGAACCTATGATAATACCCTCGCTATCCGCTATGATTTCTGGAAAATGATCGGCGAGCTTTTCCGCTCCCGCTTCCTAAAGGTTATCTATGATTGGTGCGAAGAGCATAACTGCATGTCAACAGGTCATGTTATGTGCGATGTTCAGCTCAATACTCAGGTTCGCGCCGTTGCCGATAGCATGGCTTGCTATGAATATTTCCATATCCCGGGAATCGATTGGCTCGGTCGCCAAATTGGTAGCGCCCTTGCCGCAAAACAGCTTTCGAGCGTTGCCGCCCAGCTCGGTCGCCAAACCATAACCGAGTCCTTCGCTCTCTGCGGATGGGATGTATCGCCCAATGATTTGCGCCTTATCGCAGGTTGGCAGTATGTAAACGGTATAACCATGATTTGTCAGCACCTCGAGGCATATACCCTTCGCGGTCTTCGCAAGCGCGACTATCCTGCAGCCCTCTTTATGCAGCTCCCGTGGTATAATACCGCCTATGCCGCACTCAATACATATTTCGCAAAACTCGGCTCTATGCTCCGCGCAGGGGATGAGCCCGCACCGATACTTGTCATCCATCCGATAGCAACCGCATCGCTGCTTTTTGCCGATAATAACAGCCGCTCGATGGATTATTATAGCGATTATTATGATGCATTCTCCGATCGCCTTAACGATGCTCATCTTCTGCATCACTATGGCAACGAGGTTATCATGCGCCGCTATGGTAAGGTAGAGGGCAACAAGTTAGTAATCGGCAAATGCGAATACGATACCGTTTTAATCCCCAAACTCTCGGTTATCGATGAAGATACCTATAATATGCTTCTAAAGTTTGCCGAGAATGGCGGAAAACTCTTTGCTATCGCCATCCCCGATATGATAAACGGTCGCGCCGATGCGAGGGCGGAAAACCTCCGCAAATATGCAACCATGATCGATGAAGATAACCTCGCCGCCCTTCATACCGCCGAGATGCCCTCGCTCTCTATCGGAAACGGCGAGCTCGCCCGCGTTCATATTGCCGAGCGCCGCGTTGATGATGAAAAATTCTTCTATATGATAAACCTCGAAAACGAGGTTCGCGCAGGTCAATTCTCAACCATCGGCGAATATTCGCTCTACCTCTTCGATGTTGTAACCGAAAAGGAGGAGGTAATCGATAGCCGAATAGAGGATGGCAGAACCGTTGCCGACCTTTCCTTTGCTCCTTGGGAGGCAAAGGTTGTTCTCGCAAAGAGAACCCCGGCCGAAAAGCGCGAGGAAAAGGTTAACATTCTCAAGTTTGATAATCTCTTCACCCGCGTTGGCGGAAGCCATAATATGCTAACCCTCGATACCTGCGAATACGCAGTTGATGGTGGCGAATGGCAGGATGAAAAGGCGGTTATCCTCCTCTTTAAGGAGCTTCTCGCTCTTCAAAAGCCCTGCCGCGCAAAGCTCCGCTTTAAGTTTATGGTCGATGAAATCCCCGCAGAGCTTTATCTCCTTTCCGAAACCCCGAGCCAGTTCAAACTCTCGGTAAACGGAATCGAAACCGAGTTTGAGGATATCGGCTATGAGGTTGATAAATCCTTCCGCAAGATGGATATTGCCCGCTTTGTTCGCGTTGGCGAAAACGAAATTCTGCTCGATACCGATTTCTATCAGAGCCAAAAGGTTTATGATGTTATCTTCGGCAAGAATGTTGATGAAACCGAGCGCAATAAGCTCACCTATGATACCGAAATCGAGAGCATCTATCTCTATGGTGATTTTGGTGTTCGTTCGCTCGATGATTATACCTATGGCGAGCGCCGCTCGATATTCACAGGCAGAAGCTTCGCAATCTGTGGTCGCCCCGCCGAGATTGATATCTCGAATGTAACAACCGATGACCACCTCTTCTTCTGCGGCAATATGGAGCTCATGCAGAAGATAAAGGTTGAAAAGCAGACCGGCGTTTCTTATAAGATAAAGCTTTCTTCGCTCAATGCTCCCTGCGCCGAGGTATTTATAAACGGCAAAAATGCGGGAATGTTTATGTTTACTCCCCATATCCTTGATGTAACCGATTACCTCGAGGATGGCGAAAACGAGGTTGTATTCAAGCTTTATTCGGGCAACCGCAATATGCTCGGACCCCATCATAAGCCCGCAGGCGAAATCTATGATGTTGGTCCCGCAACCTTTACCGATACCTACGGCTGGTCGGATGACCGCAGCCTCCCCGCATGGACCGATAACTATAGCTTTGTAAAATTCGGAATTGAATTTTAAGAGGAATATAATGGATATAAGATTAGAACATGATTCTATGGGCGAAATCGAGGTTGATGCTTCTCATTTTTGGGGCGCATCAACCGAGCGAAGCCGCCGCAACTTTAAAATAGGCGAAGAAAAAATGCCCGCCGCCATAATTCGTGCTTTCGCCGTGCTAAAAAAAGCCGCCGCCCGCGCCAATACGGAATGCGGAAAGCTCGATTCTGCGCGCTATTCTCTGATTTCATCGGTTTGTGATGAAATTTTAGCGGGCGAGCTCGATTCCGAGTTTCCGCTATCGGTTTGGCAAACGGGTAGCGGTACCCAAACCAACATGAACCTCAACGAGGTTATTGCCAACCGCGGAAATGAAATAGCGGGCGAAAAACTTCTTCATCCTAATGATACCGTTAATATGTCGCAGAGCTCGAACGATACCTTCCCGAGCGCAATGCGAATAGCCGCTGCTGTGGCGGTAGCGGGAAAACTCATCCCCGCCGCCGAGAGCCTGATTTCTGCCTTCCAAAAACTCGAAAAAGAGAACGAAGGCATTATAAAGGTTGGCCGAACCCATCTCCAGGATGCCGTTCCGCTTTCGCTCTCGCAAGAGATTAGCGGCTGGCGAAATATGATCGAAACCTCGCTTTCTATGGTAAAGGCTGCAATGCCTTATATTTCCTCGCTTGCCATCGGTGGAACCGCAGTAGGAACAGGTCTTAATGCTCCCGCGGGCTTTGATACCCTCGCGGCAAAGTATGTATCGGAGGCAACAAAAATAGAGTTTTCTGCCGCCGATAATAAATTCCGCGCTCTAACCTCGCTTTCGGATATGGCATTTCTTCATGGCGCGCTTAAAACCCTCGCTTGCGACCTTATGAAGATAGCAAACGATATTCGCCTGCTCTCCTCGGGTCCGCGCTGCGGTATAGGCGAGCTTATGCTCCCCGAAAACGAACCCGGCAGCTCGATTATGCCCGGAAAGGTCAACCCAACCCAATGCGAAATGGTAACAATGGTTGCCGCCCGCGTTATGGGCAACGATACTACCGTTTCGATTGCCGCATCGCAGGGTAATTTCGAGCTGAATGTTTATCTGCCCGTAACGGCATATACCGTTTTGCAGTCGGTATCGCTCCTTGCTGATGCTATGGATTCCTTCGAGAAAAACTGCGTTATTGGCATAAAACCCAATAAAAAGCGCATCGAAGAGAACCTTTCGCGCTCGCTAATGCTCGTAACCGCACTCAATGGAGCTATCGGATATGAGAATGCCGCCCGCGTTGCAAAATGCGCTCTCTCCGAGGATATAACCCTCGCCGAAGCTGCCGAAAAGCTCGGTCTCCTATCAAAAACCGAGGCCGAAAAACTCTTAGACCCCAAGAAAATGGTATAATAAAAAGCACCGAGTTATCGGTGCTTTTCTTTTTTTATAATGTTTTAGCGGTTTTAAATAATTCTCGCGCGGTTTCCTTTAAGGTGGGATAGCGGCTAAGCTCGGGGTCGGCTTTTATGAGCGCTGCCGCCTCATCGCGGGCAACCTGCATAGCCTTAAGATCGGTCTGCAGGCTTGCGATTTTAAGCTCGGGCAAACCATGCTGTCTGCGACCGAGGAAATCTCCCGGTCCGCGCGCCTCTAAATCGGCCTCGGCAATGCGGAAACCATCGGTAGTCTCGCAAAGAACCGAAAAACGCGCTGTCGCGTTCTCGCCTATGGCATCGGAAACCAAAATGCAGGTTGATTTATGGCTTCCGCGACCAACTCTACCGCGCAGCTGATGAAGCTGCGATAAACCGAATCGCTCGGCATTTTCGATAACCAAAACCGTGGCATTCGGAACATCAACCCCAACCTCAACAACGGTTGTTGCAATCAAAATTTGGGTCTCGCCATCTGCAAAGGATTTCATAACCGCGTCCTTATCGCGCGGGTTCATCTTGCCGTGGAGCAGTCCGAGCGAATAGCCCGCAAATGCGCCTGCCGAGAGCTTTTTATAGTATTCCTCCGCCGATGTGAGCGCGGTTTCGCTCTCCTCAACCAAGGGGCAGATTATATATGCTTGGCGACCCTCCATAACATTCTTTTTTATGAATTTATAGATTCTTTCGTGCAACGAGGAATCAACCTGATAGGTCTCGATCGGGGTTCTTCCCGCGGGAAGCTCATCAATAATGCTTATATCAAGGTCGCCATAGATAATGAGTCCAAGGGTGCGGGGGATAGGTGTTGCCGACATAACAAGGGTGTGAACTCCGCCATTTTTGCCCGATAGTTTATCGCGCTGGGCAACTCCAAAACGGTGCTGCTCATCGGTTATAAACAGGGCGGGGGAATGGAAGATAACATCATCCTCTATGAGCGCATGGGTTCCGATAATAATATCAATCTCGCCCGAGAGAAGGGCATCCTTTATCCTAAGCTTTTCGCTTTTCTTGGTCGAGCCGGTTAAAAGCGCAATCGCGAGGTTATCACCAAAAAGCTTCTTTAATGTCTTATAGTGCTGTTCTGCCAAAATCTCGGTCGGCGCCATCATTGCCGATTGATGACCCGATTTAGCGGCCGCGAACATAAGCGCTGCGGCAACAGCGGTTTTACCAGAGCCAACATCGCCCTGAACCAATCGGTTCATCTTTTTGCCGCTCGCCATATCCGATAGGCATTCCTTTATAACCCTCATCTGTGCGGCGGTTGGCGAGAAGGGGAGAAGCCCCAAAAACTCATCTAAATAGCGCGGGTCTATAATAGCGCCCGCCTTTTGCTCGCTTTTATGCTTTATAAGGCAAAGACCGGTTTGCAGCAGGAAAAGCTCCTCAAACATCAGCCTTCTGCGGGCAGAGTTCAGCGCCTCCTCCGAGGTTGGGAAATGGATGTTTCTGATTGCCGATGAAAGCGGCACTAGCCTATATTTCTCGCGGATATCCTCGGGCAACGGATCTTCGCCGATAAGCGACATCGCAGAGCCAACAATCTTTTCAATCGCGGCCGAGGAAAGCCCCTCGCAAGCATGGTAGATGGGGTGTATTCCCGCAAAGGCTTCCTCTTTAATTTCGGGCGAGGACATCTCCTTGCAGAACAAACCGCCGCCCATCCTTCCATAGAAAAGATAGGTTCGGTCTAAGCGAAGTTTGGCGGCTAAGTATTTTTGGTTAAATAGAGTTATGGGCATCTGACCGCTATCATCGGCTACCAAAAATCGGTAAACAATCATACCGGGTCGAACCTTTTTCTCCTCAATGGGCGAAACTATGGTTGCCTTAATGCAAACCGTTTCGCCTATTGGGGCGTCCTCGATACTAACCGTATTTTTAAAATCAACATAAGCGCGCGGATAATAGCGCAAAAGGGCATCGACCGAATCGATACCCAGTTTTTTAAGTAACTGCGCTCTTTTTTCGCCAACGCCCTTTAAATATTGAATGTTTTGTTTCATTCTACTCCACCGAGATGATAAAGTAATAAATCGGCTGCATACCCTTAATAAAGGTAACCTCAACCTTGTTGCCAAGCTTAGCCTTCATTTCGGCTTCAAGCTTCATGGCTTTGTGATCAGCAACATCCTCGCCGTAAATAACGGTAACAAAGCTGCTGTCGCGGTTCATAAGCTGTTTTGTAAGCTTTAGAACGCAATGGGTGATATCGGTATCGGTAAACGAAACCTTGCCGTTATCAAGAGCTAAAAGCTCGCCCTTCTTGATCTTGTTGCCATCAATGTCTGCATCGCGGGCAGCAAAGGTAATCTGACCTGTGCTAACCTTCTTATAAGCGGCGCGCATAGCGATGGTGTTCTGCTCATCATCGGCCTCGGGGTCGAATGCGAGCATAGCCGAAATACCCTGCGGAATGGTTCTTGTGTGAAGAACGATAACCTTACGGGTGCTTATCGGAATAGCCTGCTCGGCTGCCATGATGATGTTCTTATTGTTGGGAAGAACAAAAACAGTCTCGGCAGGGGTAAGCTCAATAGCCTTAAGAATGTCGTCGGTGCTGGGGTTCATGGTCTGACCACCGCTAACAAGCGAGTCAACACCCAAATCGCGGAATAATTCCTCGATACCGCCACCGGCGCAAACCGAAACGAAACCAACCTTATTCTCCTTCGGAGCGGGCTCATAGGTTTCGGTTCTCTTGCTGTTCTGTGCGGGAGCGTTCTTGCGTTCCTTCTGTTCGTGCTTAGTACGCTCGTGCTGGTCGCGCATGTTCTCAATCTTGAGGTTTATGAGCGAACCAAAGGTAAGACCATTCTCGATAGCATTACCGGGATGGTCGGTATGAACATGAACCTTAATGATGCTCTCATCATCAACAACAACTACGCAATCACCGATAGTCTCTAAATAAGCGCGAAGCTCGGAGGGCTCTTTGCCGCATTCCTCATCGCGATTAACGATAAACTCGGTGCAGTAGGTAAAGGTGATTTCGGTTTCAAGCTCTGCAGCGGCATTGCGGGTTTCGCCCTCGCTCTCTGCCTCGGCAGAGGAGCCGCTGTTGGTCTCAATCATAACTCCGTTTTTAAATACGGAATACATACCCTCTAAGATAACGCAGAAGCCCTTACCACCGGCATCAACAACACCGGCCTTCTTGAGAACAGGGAGCATCTCGGGGGTCTGCGAAAGTGCGTATTCAGCACCCTCCATAGCAGCCTCGAAAACTCCGAGTGCATCGGCGCCTCTTGCGTTTGCCTTGGTTGCATATTCCGATGCAACGCGGGCAACGGTTAGAATAGTTCCCTCGGTGGGCTTCATAACCTCCTTGTATGCAGCCTCAACACCGTATTTAAATGCGGCAGAGAGGTTCTGAGGGGTTATTTCGGTTGCACCCTTAAATCCCTTCGAGAAACCGCGGAACAAAAGCGATGTAATAACGCCCGAATTTCCGCGAGCACCGCGGAGAAGAGCGCTGGCAGCAGCATCTGCAACCTTGCTTACGGTTTCACCCTCTAAACGGGCGAGCTCGCGAGCTGCATTGCCGATACTCATCGACATATTGGTTCCGGTATCACCATCGGGAACCGGGAAAACATTGAGTTCGTCAACTCGTTCTTTTAAGTTCGAAATATTGTTTGCGCCCGATATAATCGCATCGCGCAAAACATTACCGTTAAACAAAATTAAAACACTCCTTCAAAGTAGGAAAGCTAAAAAGCTTACTCCTTAATGCCATCAACCTTAACAGTAACCTTGTTAACATTGATGCCGGTTGCCTCAGTAACAGTATATTTAACCTTATGAACTATGCTTTTTGCAATAGCGTTTATGTTCATACCGTAGGAAACGATGATATGAAGTTCGATGTCAACACCGTCCATAGTTCCCTTAACAGTAATACCCTTATCCATATGTTCCTTTTTAGAAACAATGCCGCGGAGCTTCTGCTTGCCGCCATAGGGAACCATGCCAACAACACCGAAGCAGGAAGTAACTGCCTGGCCGATGAGCTTGGTCATATACTCATTGGAAAAGATGACCGATCCGTGAATAGTATCATACGAAATCATAACTTAACCTCCTAATTATTAAAAGAATAGTCGCTGATGTTAAAGAAAATATCTCCCGCCGAGCAGATGGGCTCGGTTTTGAGATTGTGTGTGAACATAATAACTCCGCTGCGGTAGCAGATAGGAATGATGGGCATTTCGGAAATAAATGCGGTAGCAACATCGCCTATGGTGTATTTACCTTGGTAGAAACCCGTAACAGCGGCTGCTGCGGTTAGGTTAATGCCATCGGGACCCTGTGTTACTTCCTCGCCCTCGGTTTTATCCGATTCGGGGGTAGTATAGTTTGCGATGCCGAAAGCCATCTGCCCGCCCGAAACAACCAGCTCGGAGAGATCCATGTTGTTAAGAAGCTTAACCTCGGCGATATAAAGATCAAAGCTCTTGCTCTTTAAGAGCGAAAGGTATTCCTTATAGGGAACAGCCTTGAGTTTAACCTCAATACCAACTGCGGCCAATTGCTTAACAACCTCGTTTCCGATTCCAACACGGGCTGCGTTATCTGAGTTCACAAGCAGAGTGAGTGTTATGCGATTACCCGAGGAGGTAAGTCGGTAACCCTCATTATCCATCCTATTATAACCTATTTTTTCTAAATTCTCAATAGAAATTTTATTATTGTTCTGAATTTGCAGAGTTTGGAAGCCAAGAGCCTCGCTCCAAAGCGGGTTAAAAGGACCTGTTGCAGGGGTGGCATTGCCGTAATAAGCATCGTTTGCAATAACCTCGCGGTTGAGCGCGCTCGAGATTGCATAGCGCAGATATTTATCCCTTAAAAAGGTGTTGCGCATGTTGATACCTATATAAACAAGGTTGTTGAGTGCAACCTCATGCTTAATTCCGCTCATTCGCGGAACAGTGTTGTCGCTATAGTCATCATAACAAACCGAAATCGCACCCGCTTGAATATAATGCGCGGCCGATTCGGCATCGGGAGCATTGATAAGCCCAATGCGCTTAATGTTTATCGACCCGCCATAATAGCCCTCGTTGGCGGTGATGGCGGAATTATCAAGGTCGAGTATATATCTTCCGCAGCCGATGGGCGGGAGGGAGATGTTATCCTCGCTCTTTAGTGTGTCGCTATCCTTTTTTATAATAGGGAAGTCGAGCAGATTTGCAAAATACGGGTCGGCCTTATTAAGTGTTATAACAACCGTTTTGCCATCGGGTGCGGTTGCCGACTCCACCTCTGCGAGGCTGGCTTTGTAGTTTTCGGATATTCGAGCCTGCTCGATCGAATATAAAACATCGGCCGAGGTGAGCGCCGAGCCATCCGAGAATTTAACCGATTTAAGCTTTATGGTGCAGCTCTTTTCCGAAACCGTAACCGATTCCGCAATGCGGTAGCTTATATTGAAGTTTTCATCAAGCAGCAGTAGCGGGTCATAAAGCAAAAGACATAGCTCTTTGTTTTGTTTGCTTTCGGCAAGGAAAGGGTTAAAGGAGTCGGTTTCATCAAATATGAGCTGCATATTATAGCCGCCGCTGTGGTCGATAACCTCGTTTTCGGGGGTAGCGGTTTCACCCGCGCCGCCACATGCCGAAAGCACAAGGCAGAGCGAAAGAACAAGACATAAAAACCGCATATATCTCATAAACAAACTCCTTTCCATCATATTTTTTCTAAAAGTTTAAACTCTTATTCGTTTTGCGCCAAAGCAGAGACCCGAGCGGTCGTCAACCGTAAAGATGCAGCCCTCGAGAGCGCATTCGCCATCTGCAAGGTCGAACCTTGCGGGCATCTTCGAAACAAACTTCGAAATAATTATCTCGGGCTTAACTCCAAGCACCGAATTTACAGGACCGGTCATACCAATATCGGTTATGTAGCCTGTGCCGCAGGGGAGAATCTGCTCATCGGCGGTTTGGATATGGGTATGTGTTCCAAAAACAACCGAAGCAGAGCCATCGAGCCAAAAGCCCATTGCGCGCTTTTCACTTGTCGCCTCGGCATGGAAATCAACAACAATAATTTTTGCGCCATCCTTTTTGAGCTGTTCGATAGCCACTTTTGCTGCGCGTAAGGGGCAGTCGAGACTCTCCATATATGTTGTGCCCAAAAGGTTTAAAACGCCAACACTTGTTCTGCCGCAATCAAAGAGGAAATAGCCCTTTCCCGGGGTACCCTCGGGCATGTTTGCGGGGCGAATAAGCCTATCCTCCGATTCGAGCATATCAAAAACCTCGCGGCGGCGGAAGGTGTGGTTTCCGCCCGTAATGGCATCAACCCCTGCATCAAAAAGCATGCGAGCCGAATGGGGGAGAATACCGTTTCCATCGGCCGAGTTCTCGCCGTTAACGATGATAAAATCTATATTTTCCTCTCGCTTAATAGCGGGCAAAACCGCCGCTAAATGCTCACAGCCGGCATGACCGCAAACATCGCCGATACAAAGAATGTTCATAAAAACTCCAATCTAATAAAAGGCCATAGTTTGTAATATTATACTATATATACGCCCGTAAATCAATAAAAAGAATGTTGACAAACCCTCGCTGCGTATATTATAATCAAACGGCACGATATAAAAGTAAATATAAATCGAGGTGTGGCGCAGTTGGTAGCGCGCTTGCTTTGGGAGCAAGATGCCGCGGGTTCGAATCCTGTCACCTCGACCATAATCATCAACATTCGTTGATACAAAGAAAGTCCTTGTTTTAAGGGCTTTCTTTGTTTTTTATGAACACCACCATATTCTTAACCAAAATCTTATATAAACAATCGAAAAAAATGAAACCCCGGTTTCATTTTTCGTAGTAAAGTCTTGAACCGGTGCAAGACTTTATGTTGACACAATCAATAAAGCCCCATTTTATTGTAAAATATGAGTTTATATGTTATAATGTTCTAGAATTATAAAATAAACGGTAGGATGATTAATATGGAAGTCGGATCGT
>JAZOXC010000141.1:0-4697 GCA_045659535.1 Acutalibacteraceae bacterium | reverse complement strand
AGGATATGCTTGAGCGCTTAGGAATTAAGAGCGATATTTTCCCCGAGATGATTTTCCCGGGCGAGACCTATGGTAATCTCTTACCTGAGATTTGTGAGGAATTACATTGTGATAGCGTTCCCGTTATCGCCGTTCCTACTCATGATACCGCATCGGCCGTTTACGCTGTTCCCACCAAGGAAAAGGATTATGCATATATTAGCTGCGGAACTTGGTCGCTGTTTGGTACCGTTGTTGATGAACCGATCCTCTCCGAGGAATCGAGAAAAATCGGATTTACCAACGAGGGCGCATACGATGGAAAAATTAGATATCTTCGCAATATAATGGGTCTTTGGCTCATTCAGCAGTCGAGAGGCGAATGGAAGCGCCGCGGACTTAATGTTTCTTTCGATGAAATGGAAAACAGCGCTCGTGCCGCGGAGCCCTTCAAGTGTTTTATCAATCCCGATGCTACCGACTTCGTGGCTCCCGGTAATATGCCTAAGCGAGTAACCGATTTCTGCAAGAGAACCAATCAGTTTGTTCCCGAATCAATGGGCGAGGTTCTTCGCTGCATCTATCAGAGTCTTGCTATGAAATATCGCCTTGCTATCGAGGAGATGCAGAGTATTACCGGTAAAAAATATGAGTGTATCTACATGATCGGCGGCGGAATTAAGGACAAGCTCCTTTGTCAGTTAACCGCTGATGCTTGTGGAATTAAGGTTATGGCAGGCCCTGTTGAGGCTACCGTAACAGGTAATATCGTAACCCTATTTAGCGCTTTCGGTCTTATCGAAAATGAAACCGAGGCAAAGGATATTATCATCAACAGCACCGATGTTAAAACCTTTATGCCGCAGAATACCGAAGAATGGACTGCAAACTGCGATAAATACAGAAGCATACTGTAAAACAAAAAGGAACGCCCGTGAAGGCGTTCCTTTTTTTATAAACTGTTTACTTACTTAATACTATTCTCATAGGACTCGATCATTTTCTTAACCATCTGTCCACCGATAGAACCAGCCTGCTTGGAAGTAAGATCACCGTTGTAACCCTGCTTGAGGTTAACGCCAACTTCGTTAGCAGCCTCCATCTTGAAGCGGTTGAGTGCTTCCTTTGCCTCAGGAACTACATTCTTAGCCATTGTATTTCACTCCTTATTTGTTTTTTGTGCGTTTGCAATATTATCTTTTGTTGTTTAGCTTTCAATATTAAAGGTAAATATATGTTAAAAATGAATTTTTCGGTTTCAATATAAAGGCGAAATGTGTTGAAAAATATAAGTATTGGTCGTATAATATGCAAAGTAACGAAACAAAGGAGAAGAGTCGGTGTTTAAGAGAATTTTTTCTGTTCTGATTTTATTGCTTTTTGTTTTTAATATATGCGGCAATAATGTAATCGCGGCGGACACAGAAGATATACATTATATTGATGATGCCGATGATTTATATTTGCTCGCCGAGTTTCCAAACGGCTATTTCAAGCTTAGGAAAAATGTTATTATTGATCAAAAGTTTGATTGTTTCTTTAAAACTGCAGATAAAATGTTTTCGGGCACGATTGACGGCTGTGGTTATTCCATCTCATATATAAATATTGAGACCGATGGTGAGGTAGCTGCTTTAATTGGTTACTTCTCAGGAACGATAAAGTCTTTGGAATTCACCCGTTGTAGCATTAATGCTTCATCCGAAAATGCGGTTGTTGGCGGAATTGTTGCGTATAATATGGGAACCATAATCGATTGTAGCTTTTCTGGCGAGGTTGTTCGTGCAGGAAAGAAATTATCGGACTGCGGTATAGCGGCGGTTAATAGGGGAACGATTCTTAGGTGTGTTGATAGCAGCGAATTGGATAATGTTTCCTCTATGGTTTCTTCCGGAGGAACATCATCTAACGTAATAGCGAATACTGCAAGTTCAAGCAGCATGGTTAATACAAACAGCAGCTTTGAGCTTTCGGTTAGTGAGCTTGAAACCGGCTCACAAACAGCTTCATCGATGGCAACAGCATCGGATAGGGTTAATGCCGAAGATTATTTTGAGGAGCGCTATAGCGAGCCACAGAGTAATGTTAGAAAACCGATTTTGATTGTGTTCTTGGCGGTTGCCGCTTTGGGACTTATTGCTCTTGGTTCTTTTTCAATTAGGGAAGAGATGGCAATAAGGAAAAGAGAGAAAAAAGAAAAATCCAAGGATGAATAAATAAAACGGCACTTCTTTTGAAGTGCCGTTTATATTTTTATTCAGTTCTCAAAGCAACAACAGGATCCTTTTTAGCAGCGCTTCTTGAGGGGATAAGACCCGAGAAAAGTGTTAGTCCAACGCTGATAGCAATAAGAATTATTGCCGCAGGTAAGGGGAGGATTGCGCTTAAGGTATCGATTCCTGTTAACGAGTGGAGAATAAGGTTGATCGGGATGCACAGGAGATAGGTAACAACAACTCCAAGCAATCCGGCAGAGAAACCAACTATCATCGTTTCGGCATTGAACATTTGCGAAACATTGCGCTTCGAAGCGCCAATAGCACGAAGGATACCAATTTCCTTGGTTCGCTCTTGAACCGAAATCAGGGTTATGACACCGATCATGATCGAAGAAACAACCAACGAGATTGCAACGAAAGCAATAAGAACATATGTGATAGCATTTATGATGGTTGTGATAGAAGACATCATAAGACCGATATAGTCGGTATATTTAATCTGCTTAACATCATCAACGGTGCTATTGTATTCTGCTATGGTTGCGGTGATGATATCCTTGTTTTCGAAAGAGGAAGCAAAGATGTTGATTGTTGCGGGGGATTCAAGGTCAACATGACCCATGTTAATGAGGTTCTCTTCATAGGTTGATTCGGAGAACTTCATAACCTCATCATAGTAAATAGCGCATTCTTCGGTAGTATATTTTGGATATGCATGGTTGAATGCGGCTAAAAGCTGAGGAGCGCCCATAGTTGCCATTTGAGCCTTAACCTGCTCGGCATATTGGGCTTTAACCTGCTCGGTTATAGACTGTGCGAAAATATCGGTAATTTCCTCGTCCGACATGGATTTGAGGTATTCGGAGATTTCCTCTGAACCAACGCCCATCTGCGCCGACATGCCTTCTAACAGGATTTTTTCCATATCTGCGCGGGTCATGCTGGAAAGAATGGCCGAAACCTGGTTATCGAGGAACTCCTGGCTCGGGATGCTGCTGATTTCAACATAGAGCGCTGCCTTTTGAGGATTGCTGAGGGAATCAACAAAAGAGCGGAATTCTTTTTCCTTTTCCTCTGCGGAAAGGGTTCCTGTACTGGTCTTGAAGGGGAGACCGGTTAGTATATCTGTATTCGGACTTGCGAGCTGAGCGGCAATAACATCGGAGCCCTTGGATTTTTCGATAATATAATCGGTTAATTTCTTTGTATATCCAATGCTGCCGGTTAACATATGCGCAGAGCTATCTTCGTTGGGGCGAATAATACCGGTAACCTTAAGGGTCATCGCATTATCATATAAATATTTAAGTCCTGTATCGGTATCGCGAAGATCGGAATAGGTTCCTGTTTCTTCGTTATAGATATAGCAGTCGGCATTAAGAATGGTCTTGTATTCGAGATTGCATATTTCTTCGTAGGTCCATCTATAGCCCTTATCTTCAAGAACTGTTCCGTTTTGAGCAGCCTCCATGAGCGAACTGAGCTCTTCCTCGGGGAGAAGACCTAAAGCATAAAGGGTAAGGTCATCAAGCTCATTGTTTTCATCGAGAACTAAAACGATTTCGTTATAGTCGTTAGGCCAAGAGCCGTATACCATATCGTATTGCTTGGTTAGTAGGTCGTTGATAAGAGAACCATCATTTCCTGTTAAAAGCTCCTGCCAGAGGCTCTGCGACATCATGCTCATCGAAGACATTGACGACATAGCACCGTTTTCCGACATGTTTGTCATGGCCGACATATCAATGTTCATGTATTTTAGGATTAGATCCTGCATTAGCTTTTCGGTATCCGAGCGAATAATCTTGCCATCAATATTTTTGGTGTATATGAGCATATCAAGATTATATCCGTATTGGATTCCGCTTACCGCACCATAAAGCTTGGATTTGGGATCAGCCATCTTTTCGGTTAAAAACTTTTTGAAGGAAGAGAGGTCGTTTTCGGTTTCTTCGAGGCTGTTTAGAGCATTAACAATATCATATATTGCCGACTTTTTATAAACAGCATCCAAATCGTGGTCAACATTTCCCGATTCGAGGTTCATGAAGGTTTCCATTAGGGTAGATAGTTCAACCGTTGTTGCCTCGAGGGTTAGGGGATAGGAGGAAAGAGTGCTTTCTTGAACCTCGTTTATATAGGAAGTCATACCTGTTGAAACGGCGAGGATCAGAGAAATTCCGATAATACCGATCGAACCCGCAAAGGAGGTAAGTGCGGTTCTGCCTTTTTTGGTGAAAAGATTTTTCAGCGAAAGCATAAAGGATGTCCCAAACGACATCGAGGGCTTTCTCTCGCGCTTCTTTTTCTGCTTGGGTTCTGCAGGAGTAGCAGCTATTTCTTCTTTTTCGGCATCGGTCAGTGGGGCAGAATCATCCATGATTTTACCATCGAGCATTCTTATGATTCTAGAGGAATACTGTTCGGCGAGCTCGGGGTTATGGGTTACCATAATGATTAAGCGATCCTTGGAGATTTTCTTTAAAATCTCCATAACCT
>JAZOXC010000140.1:0-5546 GCA_045659535.1 Acutalibacteraceae bacterium | reverse complement strand
AATCTCCATAACCTGAACGCTGGTTTGGGTATCGAGTGCGCCTGTGGGCTCATCGGCCAAGATGATATCGGGGTTGTTAACAAGGGCACGAGCAATTGCAACGCGCTGCATCTGACCGCCCGACATTTCATTCGGCTTTTTCTTTAATTGGTCGCCAAGGCCTACCTCTTCAAGTGCCTGCTTTGCTCTTGCTCGGCGCTCTGATTTGGAAACACCCGAGAGGGTGAGGGCAAGCTCAACATTTTGCAAAACGGTTTGATGCGGAATTAGATTATAGGTTTGGAAAACAAAACCGATGGAATGGTTGCGATAGGTATCCCAATCGCGGTCCTTAAACTCCTTGGTGGATTTTCCATTTATAATTAGGTCACCTTCGGTGTATTTGTCGAGGCCGCCTATAATATTGAGTAGGGTGGTTTTTCCGCAACCGGATTGTCCGAGAATGGAAACAAACTCGCTTTTGCGAAACTCGAGGTCAACTCCCTTTAGGGCCTCAACTGATGTGTCGCCTGCGGAGTAGGTTTTCTTGATGTTTTTCAAAATAAGCATATATCTACCTCCATATATTGCTATTATAACATACTTTTGTTAATAATGTGTTACAATTTTTTAATATATATTAGTTGCCAAAGTGAACATTGTAATTGACAAGGTCTTAAAAATACTGTAAAATGTAATAGTAATTTTCGATATGCAGGTGTTTTTTGCGGTTTATTTTAAAAAACGCTTGCTTTTCTATATTGAAAAAGGGGGTATGGTTTTGAGCATTACAATTAAAGAGGTTGTAACCAAAAAAGACCTATGGAAATGGATTAGATTTCCGAATAAACTTTATAAGGATAATAAGTATTTTGTTCCGTTCTTAGGCAACGATGAGTTCGAAACCTTCTCTAAGGACAAAAATGCCGCCTATGAATTTTGCGAGACAAGATTGTTCTTGGCATATAAGGACAAAGAGATTGTTGGCAGAATTGCCGGTCTTATAAACCATGCCTATAATAAAAAATGGGATAAAAATGCCATCCGATTTACCCGTTTTGACTTTATCGATGATTATGAGGTTTCTCAGATGCTTTTCGATAAGGTTGTTTCTTGGGCAAAGGAGAGAGGCTTGACCGAAATTATGGGACCGATCGGTTTTACCGATATGGACCACGAAGGTATGCTTGTTGAAGGTTTTGAAGAGTTTAATATGTCGATAACCTTCTATAATCATCCCTATTACCTTACCCATATGGAGCGCCTCGGACTTCGCAAGGATATCGACTGGATTGAATATAGATTAACCATGCCCGAGCAGGTTGATCCGCGCATTACCCGAATTGCTCAGCGCCTTATTGAGAAGAAGGAATATCAGGTTGTAACCTATACCGATCGCAAGGTTCTCAAGGCCGATGCTTTGGAGGCATTTAAGCTTATTGATATCGCTTTCTCGAGATTATACGGAACCGTTCCGCTAACCCAGGAAATTATTGAAAATACCGTTGCATCGTATATTCCGATCATTAATCTTGATTATATTTGCTCGATTAAGGATAAGGATGGAACTATCATCGGTTTCGGTGTATTGTGTCCCTCTATTGCCAAGGCGTTAAAGAAATCAAACGGCAGAATGTTCCCGTTTGGTATCTTTAGGATGCTTAAGGCTTTAAAATGTAAGAACGATACCCTCGAGATGTTCTTTGTTGCTGTTAATCCCGATTGTCAAATGCAGGGTGTTCCCGCAATACTTATCGATACTCTTACCCGCAAGATCATTGCAAACGGTGTTCGTTATTGCGAAACCGGACCCATGCTCGAAACCAATTCTGCCGTTCATAGCATGTGGCGCCACTTTGAAAAAAGGCAGCATCGCCGTCGCCGTTGCTACATAAAAACTATTGATTAACCTAAATCCGAAAAGGCTTGCCTTTTCGGATTTTTATATTGACAAGGTAGTGCCTTACTGTTATAATATCACATGTTCAAAATTGAATATGCGGATGTGGCGGAATCGGCAGACGCGCTAGATTCAGGTTCTAGTGAGAGCAATCTCATGTGGGTTCAAGTCCCTTCATCCGCACCATTTTAAAAAAGAGTCGGCTTATTAGTCGGCTCTTTTTGTTTTGGGTTTTCGCGGCGGGGCATTATTTTCAAGCAAAAAACTTGACTTTTTTGTTATTTTGGTATTATATATTAGTTATACCTATGTTTTGGGTTAGGAGGAAAATCAATGAAAAAGAATTACACTCGTAATATTCTTACAGCAATATTCGTTGTTGGCGCTCTTGCTACCGCCATCACCGTTGTTGCTATGGATATTACCACCATTGGCACCTTGTGGGCAATGCTTCCGCCGCTTGTTGCTATCGGTCTTGCACTCATAACCAAAGAGGTTTATTCTTCGCCTTCCTTTGGTGTTGTTATTGGTGCAATACTCGCTTGCAGCGGTTATCCCGCTCCCGCCGTTAACTATGTTGTTAATGATGGTCTTATTGCCGCAATATCCGGAACCGCCGGTATATTCCTGTTCCTTGTTATTCTTGGAACCATCGTTGCCCTTATCAATAAGTCGGGCGCATCTGCTGCATTTGGTCGTTGGGCAAAGACCCATATCAAATCTCGCGTAGGTGCTCAGCTTGCCGCTTTTGTTTTGGGTGTTTTAATCTTTATTGATGACTATTTCAACTGCTTAACCGTTGGTTCGGTTATGAAGCCTGTTACCGATGCACACAGAGTTTCTCGTGCAAAGTTCAGCTACATAATCGATGCTACCGCTGCTCCTATCTGCATGATCGCTCCGATCAGTTCTTGGGCTGCTGCTGTTGCTTCTTATACCGAGGGAACCTCTATCGAGGGTCAGGGCTTTGAATATTTCATCAAAGCGATTCCGTATAACTTCTATTCAATTTTAACCATCGTTTTTGTTGTTGCAATTATTATCTTCAAGGCCGATTTCGGTCCTATGCGTCGTCATGAACTTAATGCTATTAATAACGGCGATCTTTTCTCGACCGATGAGCGCGTTGAAACTACTCAGTCCGAGACCAATCCGCGCGGTCGCGTTATCGACCTAATTCTTCCCATCATTGTTTTGGTTGGAATTTCGGTTGTTGGTCTTATCTACATGGGCGGATTCTTCACTCCCGGCGATGCCAAGGGCAACTTTGTTGATTCCTTTGCTAATACCGATGCAACCGTTGGTTTGCCTTGGGGCGCTTTAATTGCTCTTATCTTCGTTATCGGTTATATGCTCGTTCGCAAGCTCATAACCTTCAAGGGTGCTATGGAGTGTGTTCCGCTTGGATTTAAGGCTATGGTTCCCGCAATCACAATCTTAACCCTGGCAACCGCTCTTAAGAACATTTCTAATGGTCTTCTCAATGCTTCGGGTTATGTTGATCAGCTTATGAAGAGTGAAGCTGCTCAGAACATGGCTTCTTTCTTGCCCGCTGTTATATTTGTTATCGCTTGCGTTCTCGCATTTGCAACCGGAACAAGTTGGGGCACCTTTGGTATTCTTATCCCAATCGTTTGCACCATGTTCAAGGTTGGCGATCCTATGCTTGTTATCTGCATGTCGGCATCTCTTGCAGGTGCTGTTTGCGGCGACCATTGCTCGCCCATCAGCGATACAACCATCATGTCCTCTGCAGGTGCTGAATGCGTTCATGTAAACCATGTTTCAACTCAGCTGCCTTATGCAATAACCGTTGCCGCCATTAGCTTTACTTGCTATATCGTTGCAGGCTTCGTACCGAATGCATATGTTTGCCTTGGTATCGGTGTCGCCCTCATTTTTGCATTCTTAACATTCGTTCGTGTTATGAACAAGAAAAAAGAGGCAAAGAACTAACAAACAAAAAAACAACCCGAGTTTTCTCGGGTTGTTTTTATTTTTTTATTTCTTTTTTGCGCGTGCTATTTTTTGGCTTTGGATTTTAAATATCTCTTCGGTAGCAAGCGAAAGTTTGGTTACAACATTTTGAAGCGAAGTGTAGCAATAGAAGGAATCTTTTTCTGTAGAAATATCGATGCAATCAAAAGGCTTTATATAGCAGTAATCGTATTCGATATGAACGCCATACATTTCATGCGGCTTGCGTTGGATTTTATATGGCTCTCCATTGTAAAAGCCTTCGAGAACAAAACCATTTTCGCTGTCGTGTGTTAGCTTTGCTTTTCCGAGGTCGTGGAATTTCATGCAAGAGGGAAGAGAGTAAACCTCAACCTCATCACTAAATGAATAGGTGCCCTCTTCGATTTGGCGTCGGACTTCACTCCTTTGCCATTCATACCAATCGGGAATATGCGAAAATTCGGTTTCTCCCGCGTTTGCCGTTAAAGTGCCATCGGTATTTAGTGTCCATCGCTTATTACAGGATAGGCAGAAAATTTCGCTGTTTTTGGAGTCCATAGTGTGTTCTTTTCCGCAAGCGGGGCATTGATATAGAACCTTATGAAGCCCTTCGGCGCGGAAATCTTCTTTTATCTCTATGCCTTGGCTCTTTTGCCATTTGTATTCATCATAGGTCATGGCTTTTCGAACTGCGGCATTGATTTCTTCGGCGGTCATGTTTTCGATATCATCGGCCGAAAGAATCTGGGTCATGGTAGTATATAGCGGAACCTTGCGGGGTTTACGGTAGTTCCAAAAAGGTGTGTGAAGATAGTTGCCGTGGTGCAAAAGCACAACAACGGGAACCTTATTCATTTTTATAAGTTTACCGAGTGAATCGGGCAGAATAGCTGTTGTTCCAACAGGGGAATATCGAGCCTCGGGATACATGCAGAGGATATCACCCTTTTTTAGCACCCTGCGAATAGATTTAATAAGGTGTAAATCGTTGGTGAATTTTCGCTTGCAGATGCATCCGAGCAGCTCCATAAGCCAAGGACGGCGATAATATCCATCGATGGTTGCAACATTATTAACTCGATGAGGGAAGGTTGCCATTGCAGAAAGCTTAAAATCAACAAAATACATATGATTACTAAGCAAAATATACGGGGGTTTCAAACCTTCCATATTGATTTTTTCGATTTTATAGGGAACCCGCGGCATTAAAAGTTTGCAAACAATATAGAGCAAGAATGTCATAAAGCGCGGCTGGCGGATGGGGAATTTTGCGGTTTTATAGTATTTTTTCTTTTTATAATTAACTTCCATAAATACCCCTCATATTTTATAGTTATGCTAATTATAATATATTTTTCGCTGTTTTACAACAAAAAGTGATATTGGGCGAAATATTGGAAAACAAAAAACGGTGCAGATTGCTGCACCGTTTTTTACTGTTTATTGCTTCTTATTTGTTGCTTTATTAAGAATAAAGATCGTTAACATGATAATGAGTATAACTGCGAAAATTCCAACCATGCATTTTCCGATAACGGGAAGAGCAGGAAGAAGCTTGGCAAAACCTAAAAATTTCATTGTAGTATCCTCCTGTTTGTTAAAGTCCGGAAACGATATTTAATAAGAGACCGCCGGCAATTACAGATGCAACTTGTCCGGAAACATTTACACCGGTAGAATGCATGAGAAGGAAGTTTTGATTATCCTC
>JAZOXC010000139.1:0-9855 GCA_045659535.1 Acutalibacteraceae bacterium | reverse complement strand
ATCGGCGATGAAAACATCGGCTATATTCCCATCTATTCGGGCATCCGCGATGAGGGTCAGGGACTATGCTGCGGAACCGAAAACTATTGGGCGGTTAACAAAACCGCAAGCGAAGCCGATATAAAGGCGACCCTCGATTTCCTCGCTTGGGTTGTTACAAGCGAAGAGGGAACAACCGCGCTTGCAAAGGATATGGGCTTTGTTTCACCCTTTAAAAAGGCAAAGCCGGTTGATAACGTTCTTTGCAATATAATGAACGACTATGTTGATGCGGGATGCTACAATGTTTCTTGGGCATTTAGCTTTACCCCCAATACCGAAGCTTGGCGCAGTCAGGTTACCTCTGCGCTTGCTGCATATTCTGCAGGCAGCGGCAATTGGGATGCGGTTAAACGCGCCTTTGTTGATGGCTGGGCAGAACAGTATAATCTTTCAAAACAATAATGTTTTGGGGCGGGCGAGCGCGTCCGCCCCTTTTTAAACCGCTAAAAGGAGGAGCTTTTTTGAAAGCAAAAAAACATAATTCGGCAGCAATCAGGAGCAAAAGCCAGCGCCGAAACTTGAAAAAATACAGCATTGTTTTTATGGCGCCGACCGTTATCGCCTTTTGCATCGGCTTTGTTTGGCCGTTTATTTGGGGTCTTTATCTATCTTTCTTTAGATTTAGAACGCTTAGGTTCACCTCGTTTACGGGGCTTTCAAACTATCGCGCCGCCCTTAGCGACCAAACCTTTTTTCGCTCGCTTTTGTTCACTGCGCTTTTTACCGTTGTTTCGGTTTTAATCATAAATGTTGCGGCGTTTTTCATCGCCTTTGCCCTAACCCGCGGAATCCGCGGCGAGGGCGGGTTTAGAACCGTTTTCTTTATGCCAAACCTAATCGGCGGCATTGTTCTTGGCTATATTTGGAAGATAATTTTGGATGCCGCGATATCCGAGTTTTTAGGCTCTTCGCTCGCGCTTGATTCAACCTATGGATTTTGGGGGCTTGTGATTTTGGTTGCTTGGCAGCAAATAGGATATATGATGATTATCTATGTTGCGGGGTTGCAGAATATCCCGTTGCAGTTTGTTGAGGCGGCGAAAATCGATGGCGCAAACTCTTTTCAGCTGCTGCGCCATATAACCCTCCCCTCAATTATGCCATCCATCACCATCTGCGCCTTCCTAACCCTCACAAACGGATTTAAGCTCTTTGACCAAAATCTTGCGCTCACGGGTGGCAAGCCCTTTCGCGAAACCGAGATGGTTGCGCTTAATATTTATAAATCGTTTTACGAAAGCGCTTCTAATATGGGAGTTGGACAGGCAAAAGCGGTTATATTTTTCCTCATCGTTGTTGTCGTTTCGCTATCCCAGCTTTATCTAACCCGCAGAAAAGAGGTGGCAGCTTAAATGAATTATGCTCGAAAAAGGGGCTTCTCTTTCCTATCGTTGTTTTTCTCTTTTCTTTCGGTTGCTTGGGTTTTGCCCATTGTTATCATTCTTTATAATTCCTTTAAAACCAATGATGCCATAAAATCCTCGCTCTTCTCACTGCCCTCGGGCGGGAGTTTTGCGGGGTTTGGGAATTTTATAAAGGGCATGACCTTTGGCGGCTACCCTTTTTATGATTCGGTTTATTATAGCCTTGTTATAACTCTGCTGTCGGTAGCGCTTATTCTGCTTTGCACCTCGATGGCGGCTTGGTATATCAACCGAGTTGACAGTTTTCTCTGCCGTATGGTATACTACCTTTGTATTTTTTCGATGGTTGTTCCCTTTCAGATGGTTATGTTTACCCTATCGAACACCGCCGATCGGCTATCGCTTAATACCCCCTATTCCATTCCGATTATTTATCTCGGTTTTGGCGCGGGGCTCGCGGTGTTTTTGTTTTCGGGATTTATAAAAAGCATACCCTCCGAGGTTGAGGAGGCCGCCACCATCGATGGCTGTTCCCCTCTGCAAACCTTTTTTCTGGTTGTTGCCCCGATTATGAAATCAACCTTTATTTCGGTTGGAATTTTGCAGATTATGTGGGTTTGGAACGATTATCTTCTTCCCTATCTCGTTTTGGATAAAACACTTTATAAAACGGTGCCGATTCATATCCAATATCTTCAGGGAAGCTATGGTCAGGTTGATTACGGCGCAACCATGGCGCTTATAATTTTGTGTTTGTTGCCCGTTGTTATAATTTATTTCCTCTGTCAGAAGCATATCATCAGCGGTGTGCTTTCGGGAGCTGTTAAAGGATAGTTTTATGCGCAAAAACGGTATTTTGATGCCAATTTTCTCGCTGCCATCCCGCTATGGTATCGGAACAATCGGCAAGGCTGCGAAAAACTTCATCGATTTTCTTTCTCGCGCGGGTCAGAGCTATTGGCAGATTCTTCCCATCGGACCAACCTCCTTTGGTGATTCGCCATATCAGTCGTTCTCGACCTATGCGGGCAACCCCTATTTTATCGATTTGGAGCTGCTTATCGAATCGGGTCTTTTAACCCGCGAGGAGGCCGATTCCGCCGATTTCGGCTGCAATCCTTTGCGCATTGATTACGGTCTTTTATATCAAAACCGTTTTCCGCTATTAAAAACCGCTTTTTCGCGTTTTTGCCCCTCGGATGAATACCGCGAATTTTGCAAGCGAAATGCCTATTGGCTCGATGACTACGCCCTTTATATGGCAATAAAAAACGAACAGGGCGGCAAAAGCTGGTGTGAATGGGAGGATTCCCTTCGCCTGCGCGAGGAGACCGCACTCGAGCTCGCCCGCGAGCGGCTATCGGAGGATGTTTCGTTTTATAAATTTTTGCAGTTTATTTTCTCGAATCAATGGCAAGAGCTCAAAAGCTATGCCAACGAAAAGGGCATCGAGATTATCGGAGATATCCCGATTTATGTTGCGCTCGATAGCGCCGATGTTTGGGCGAATACCGAGTTTTTCCAGCTCGATTCGGATAAAAAGCCGACCCGAGTTGCGGGCTGCCCGCCCGATGCCTTCACCGAGGATGGCCAGCTTTGGGGCAACCCCCTCTATGATTGGGCCAAAATGAAAAAGGATGGCTTTTCTTGGTGGTGCCGCCGAATGGGCTATGCCCTCTCGGTCTACGACATTGTTCGAATCGACCATTTCCGCGGACTTGAGGCCTATTATTCCATCCCTGCGGGGGATAAAAATGCCAAAAACGGCGTTTGGAAAAAAGGTCCCGGCATGGCGCTGTTTTCGGCTTTTCGAAAAAAATTGGGCGCTCGACTCCCGCTCATTGCCGAGGATCTCGGCTTTTTGACCGATGGGGTTTTGGCGCTGCTTAAAAAAACGGAGCTTCCGGGAATGAAGGTTTTGCAGTTTGCCTTTGATTCGCGCGAGGAGAGCGATTATCTCCCGCATAACTATGATAAAAACTGCGTTGTTTATACCGGAACACATGATAACGAAACCATAAACGGCTGGACCGAATCGGCCCCCGCCGAGGATGTTTCTTTTGCCCGCAGATATCTCGGCGCTCACGAAAACGATAGCCTCGCCTGGCCAATGATGCGCGCCGCGATGGCTTCGGTTGCCGAAACGGCTATTTTGATGATGCCCGATATTATCGGCGCGGATAAAAGCGGTCGAATCAATACCCCCGGCTCGCTCGAGGATAATTGGCAATGGCGCATAGACGGCAGCTGCATAAATGATTGGCTCGCGAGCGTTTTATATGAATATACCGCGCTCTACGGCCGCCTGCCGAAAACCGAAAAACAATAAAAAACCGAGGGTTTCCCTCGGTTTTTATTTTTAATCAAATATCGAAAAGTTGAATAGATTTTTTAGGCGGTCGCCAACGTTTATAACCCGCTTTCCGTTCTTTTTTGCATAGTTTACGGTATCACGGGTGCCGCCTGCCGAGCCATCATAATGGGCGATGACCAATTCGCTGTTATCAACCATATAGCGGTTGCGCGAATGATAACAGCCGCGAAAATACTCCTCGGCGAGGAAAACCCTCTCATCGGACGCTGCCGAAACATACCTATATCGCGCGCGCCATTCGGGCGAAAAAGATTCCTCCTGACCGATAAAGGGAACAACCAAAATAAGCTTAAACTTTTTCTCTCGGCGGAGCTTAATGAGAGTTTCGGCCGCCAAAAGGTCGAACCCCTTTGCGCCGCCGCAAAAGAAGGTATCTATCCCCTCCTCGAGAGCTATTCGGATCTGCCGCTCTAATTCATCACAGAGCAAAACATATTCGCCGCAACTCTTATCATAAGAGAAGGTGCATTTTTCGGGTCGATGCCCTGTAAAACAACAGCCGCGCATTTCGGTTCACCTCTTTCTTTTATTATTTTATTGCCGCCGCGCGCCAATGTCAAGCGGTTAAGAAAATTAAGTCGCGCCCCCATGCCGCTTGACTTATTGCGCGGTCGAGGTTATTATAATTAAGAGGTGAACAACATGGATAGTATTGATCTCAAACTTTTAAGCCTACTGCAGAAAAATGCGCGCATGCCCCTAAAGCAGCTTGCCGAGCAGGTATATCTTTCCTCGCCCGCAACTGCCGCTCGACTCGACCGGCTCGAAAAGGAGGGCATCATTTCGGGCTACCGCGCCGAAATAAATCTTAAAAAACTCGGTTTTCCGGTTATCGCTTTTATAAATCTCGAGCTGCGACCCGATCAAAAGCCCGAGTTTTATCCCTTTATTTGCTCGCATCCCAATGTTTTGGAGTGCAGCTGTGTTACGGGTCATTTCGCAATGCACATAAAGGTTGCTTTTGATTCAACCGAAAACCTCGACCAGTTTATCGGGCTTATCCAAAAATACGGAAGCACCGAAACCCAAATCGTTTTCTCAACCCCGCAGGAGCCTCGCGGAGTTGAAATCGCCGAGCTTTTTAAATGCAAGGAAGATTAATAAAACAAGCCAAAAGGGCACAGCGAAAAATTTTCGCTGTGCCCTTTTTATATCTATATTTTCCTTTATTTTAGCGGCTTTTCATCATTATTATCGAATATAAAAAGACCGACCGTTTTGCGCTCCAAAAGGATTGTCTTTTGGATGCCGCTTTGCGGTCGGTCATTTTCTACGAAAAGTTTTCGAGAGTTACCACGGATTATAACTTATTCCGTTTTCTTCAATATAAGCCTCGAAGGATTTGCCCTCATAGATATAGGCTCTGATGATTTCGCGGGCAAACTCGCGATCAAAATAGAGTCCCGACGAAGGAACTCCGCTCGGGAGATCCTTTATGCGCCAGCTATAATCAATCGGGATACGGGCGTTCTCGAGCGCGGTTCCGCCGAGCGCCCAGGTTAGCAGATCCCAAATCTCTTCTTTTTCGAGGCTCGAGATCAGCGAGGGGCTGAACTTTTCTAAAAGTCGTTTCATATCGCCAAGGCCTAAGCTTCGCGCCTTTTTGAACAACTGGGTTAATACCTCGCGTTGGCGGTCGGTTCGACCAAAGTCGTCGCGCTCGCCGCTGCTGGTTGAGGTTTTTCTGATTCTTGCCCAAGCAACCGCCTGCATACCGGTTAGCTGCTGGGTTCCCGCCTTTTCGAGATATTCGGGCTCTCTGCCGGTTATGGCCGCCTGCTCCTCGATGAGCGGATTCATGAGCGCAAGCTCGTTTTCGGTTACATCAATAACAACGCCGCCAACCAAATCCACAAGAAGTTCCATTCGCTCGAAGTTTACCGTTACGAAATCGCGAATATCAAGGTTGAAGTTTTGGTTTAGGGTTTTAATCGCAAGCTCATAGCCGCCGCGGCTATATGCTTCGTTTATCTTTCGCTTGCCATAGCCCTCGATCTCAACGATTGTGTCGCGGAGGATCGAGATTAGCTTTATTTGTCGGGTCTTTTTGTTGATACTTAGTATCATGATACTATCCGACAGGCCCTTTGCGCCGCCTTCCTCTCGGGTGTCGATTCCGAAGAGCGCGATATTTGTTACATGCGACTGCGAGTTTTGGCTGTTGATTCCGAGATTGTTTTCATCAACACTTTCCTGCTTATAATCCATAATACTAAATATATAGTATTTTGCAGCAAAGAATAATCCGAAAATAATCGAGATGGTTATGCCAAATGCGATGAGGGCTTTAATCCACCAGGCCCATTTCTTTTTGCCGTTTTTCTTATATCTGCCTTTTTTCTTCGGCGCCATCATCGAACTGCTGCTATAAATATCGAGCGAAATGGTTTCTTCCGCGTTTTCGATGGCGTTATTCTTTTTTGGGGGCGCCTTCTTTGGGGCGGGGCGCTTTTTCTTAATATCTTCGTGCTTTCCCATTAATTTTACCTCGTTGTTAGGACCTTATATATGTCCCCTTTTTTAACGCCGCAGGTTGCCGCCGCCTCTTTGGCTGCAGCCGATGCGCTCATTCCATCCTCCATGAGCTTTTTGGCTATATCGGCGGCCTCATCCACCGAATATACCTTTTGCTCGCTTGGCACCGCGCCCGCGAGAATCAAAACATATTCTCCGCGCGGAGCATTTTGCTCATAAAAATCAACCGCCTCCGATAGGTTCATGCGAAGAACCTCCTCGTGCAGCTTTGTCAGCTCGCGACAAATGGCGATTTCGCGGTCGCCAAGAACCGAAAGCATGTCCGAAAGGGTTGTTCGAAGCTTATGCGGAGCTTCATAAAAAATCATGGTTCGCTCCTCGCGAATCAGAGAATCGAGATGGGCTCGGCGCTCCTTTTTATCGGCCGATAAAAATCCTTCGAAACAAAATCTTCCGCTTTTCATTCCGCTGATTGCAAGCGCAGTTATAACCGCGCTCGGACCGGGCACCGATTCAACCTCAATGCCGCAGTTTCGGCATTCGCGAACCAAATCCTCGCCCGGATCGGAAATTGCGGGCATTCCCGCATCAGATACAATAGCACATTTTTCACCGTTTTTCAACCGTGCAATTATGAACTCTGATTTTTGCGATTTATTATGCTCGAAATAGCTTTCGAGCGGTTTATGAATATCAAAATGGTTTAAAAGCTTAAGGGTTACTCTTGTATCCTCGGCGGCGATGAAATCAACCATCGAGAGAACCTCAACGGCTCGGGGCGAAAGATCGCCAAGATTGCCGATAGGGGTTCCTACAACATAAAGCTTTCCGCTCATTTCGCACCATCCTTATAACTTCCGTATATTCGGAGCATTTCTTCCGAAAAGTTTTCGCCATCCTCAATATAGAGCGGCGGGTCGATTCGCATTCCGCTGTTTCCGCATCTTCTGCCCTCGATTAAAACAAGCCACGGCTCTTCTCCCACTCGCTGACAAACGAGGCGCAGGCGCTTTGGCTCGATTTTATATTCGCGCATAAGCGAAATCATATCTGCAAGGCGCTCGGGCCGATTGCACATGCAGAGCCTTCCCGAGGTTTGAAGCATTCGGGATGCGGTTTTTATAATATCCTCTAAAGAGCAGGCAGTTTCGTGGCGCGCGATTTTATCAGCGCCTGTTTTGCTCTTTATTCCTGCGCCCTCGGCCTTATACGGCGGGTTGCAGGTTATGAGATTAAAGCTTCCGAACGGAACCTTTCCTTTTAGCTCGAGAATGTCCGAAAGGATTACCGAAAACTTTTCGTTAAGGTGGTTCTCCTCTATGCTCTTCTGCGCGAGCGAGACGGCCTCGGGCTGGATATCAACGCCTATTGCCTTTTTGGGGGCATCATAGCGACACCATAAAAGCGGTATTATGCCGCAACCTGTTCCAAGGTCGCAGGCAAGTTCGCTTCGTTTTGGGGATGCAAAATCTGCGAGCAGTATTGCATCGGTTCCGAAGGCATGGTTTTTAGAAACGAAGATTTCTATTCCCTCGCCTATCGGCTCGCGTTTTACTATACTCTGCTCCATTTTACGCCCTGGGGGGTATCCTCGAGGACAACACCCATTTCCTTTAATTTATCGCGGATAGCATCGGCTGTTGCAAAATCCTTTGCCTTGCGGGCTTCGGTTCTTTTTGCTATAAGCTCTTCAACCTCTGCATCGAGCGAATCATCCTTTAGATTATAAACAAGACCTAAAACTCCGCAAAGCTCATCATACTCGGCGAGAGCAGCCTTTAGGGTTTCTTTCTTTGCGCCTGCGGCAACAAGGAGGTTTATATCCTTGATAAGACCGAATACCGATCCGAGCGCATCGGCGGTATTGAGGTCATCCTCCATAGCGGCGATGAAGCTTTCGGTATATTTTCCTGCGAAATCGGGCTTATCTCCGCCCTCTTCGGCATGGTCGATAGCGAAAACAAGTCCCTCGCGGCACTTATACATACGGTCGAGCGCATTTTTGCTCTGCTCGATGATATCAACAGAATAGTTGATGGGGCTGCGATAATGCGAGGAGATCATTATATATCTGATCGGCTCATAGCCATAAACCTCTGCAACCTCGCGAACGGTGAAGAAGTTGCCGAGCGACTTAGACATTTTGCGATTATCAACATTGATATAGCCGTTGTGCATCCAATAATGGGCGAAGTCGCAGCCATGAGCGCATTCGCTCTGGGCGATTTCGTTTTCATGGTGCGGGAAGATTAAATCCTGACCGCCGCAATGGATATCAATAGTATTTCCAAGATATTTGCCCGCCATTGCCGAGCATTCGATATGCCAGCCGGGACGACCCTTGCCCCAAGGCGACTCCCAATAGGGCTCGCCGGGTTTTGCGGATTTCCAAAGGCAGAAATCCATCGGGTTTTCCTTGATATCGCCAACCTCGATTCGAGCGCCTGCCTCGAGATCATCGAGCGGCTGATGCGAAAGCTTACCATATTCATCGAATTTTCTTGCGCGGAAATAAACATCGCCCTCGGCCTCATAAGCAAAGCCCTTTTCGATGAGCGAAACGATTATATCCTGAATTGCATCGATGTTTTCGGTTGCCTTCGGATGGGTTGTTGCGCGGCGGATGTTTAGTCCATCGGCATCGGTCCAATATTCCTTTATAAAGGTTTCGGCAACCTCGGGAACGGTTATGCCGCCCTCGTTTGCCTTGCGGATAAGCTTATCATCGATATCGGTAAAGTTCTGAACAAAGTTTACCTTGTTGCCGCGCCACTCGAGATATCGGCGAAGAACATCGAAAACGCAGAGCGGGCGAGCGTTTCCTATATGGATATAGTTATAAACAGTCGGTCCGCAGGCATAGATTTTATATTCTCCCTCGGTTATGGGGCGAAGTTCTTCCTTTTGGCGGGTTAGAGTATTAAAAATTTTCATTATTTTTCAAGCCTTTCTTCGAGTTCCTTAATTCGCATTTCGAGTCTGCAGATTTCTTGGGCAACGGGGTCGGGGATATGAACCTGGTCCATAGGTTTAACCTTAACTCCGCCGCGGCGAACAACCCTTGCGGGAACACCAACTACGGTGCTATCCGGGGGAACCTCCTCGAGCACAACCGCGCCCGAAGCGATTCTTGCGTTATCGCCAACCTTAAAAGGTCCGAGAACCTTGGCTCCGCTCGAAATCATAACGCCGTTTCCAATGGTTGGATGGCGCTTTCCGGTATCTTTTCCTGTTCCGCCAAGGGTTACTCCCTGATAAATTAAAACATCATTTCCGATTTCGGCGGTCTCGCCGATAACAACTCCCGTTCCGTGGTCGATAACCAAGCGGCGGCCGAGCTTTGCGGCGGGATGGATTTCGATACCCGTTTTGCGAACGGTTCGCTGCGATATAAAACGAGCAATGAACTTCATATTATGGCGATAAAACCAGTTCGCTCTGCGATGGCGGCGTATCGCCTTAAAACCGGGATAAAGAAAGAAAATTTCAAGCGCGCTTCGGGCTGCGGGGTCGCGGTCGCGGAAGGCTGCAATATCTTCTCTTAATCTGCTGAACAATTATATCATCTCCTATTATAGTCGTAAAAAAACGCCTCCGGTT
>JAZOXC010000138.1:0-4423 GCA_045659535.1 Acutalibacteraceae bacterium | reverse complement strand
AGCGAATGGGTAACACCCTCGCGAGCATCCGAAAGCGGATGAGCGAAGTCATACATCGGGTAAACACACCATTTGTCGCCTGTTCTGTGGTGATGAGCCTTCATAACGCGGTAGATAACCGGGTCGCGCATGTTCATGTTGGGCGATGCCATATCAATCTTTGCGCGAAGAACAAGGCTTCCGTTTTCGAATTCGCCATCGGTCATTCTCTTGAATAAATCGCGGGTCTCCTCGATGGGGCGATTGCGGAAGGGACTCTCCTTACCGGGCTCGGTCAGAGTTCCTCTGTATTCGCGGATCTCATCTGCCGATAATTCATCAACATAGGCAAGACCCTTATCGATAAGCTTTAATGCGCAGTCATAGATATAATCGAAATAGTCGGATGCATAGAAAACATTATCCCATTTAAATCCGAGCCATTTGATATCCTCCATAATGGCATCAACATATTCGGTGTCCTCTTTGGTGGGGTTGGTATCATCAAGGCGAAGATTGCAGGTTCCGCCGTATTTTTCAGCGGTTCCGAAATCAATGCAGATAGCCTTGGCATGACCTATGTGCAGATAGCCGTTGGGCTCGGGCGGGAAACGGGTTTGAACCTTGTTATAAACCCCTTCGGCGAGGTCGGTATCAATAGCATCAAGTATAAAATTCGATGCGGTTTCGTTTAAAATCTGTTCTTCCATTAGGGTTGCTCCTTATTTTTCTAAATGCTCGGCCACATCGGTCATTCTCTTAATGCAGCGCTCTTTTCCAAGAACATTCATAATGCTGCAAAGGTCGGGGGTATTGCGGCGACCTGTTACCGCGATACGGATAACGGTCGAAGCATCGCCCGAATGACCAAGGAACGCATCGGGATTTGCTTTATATTCTTTGGTATCGGCAGCAAGTCCGAGCGGCGGGCAAATCTCCTTGATTCCTGCGAACCATTCGTTGCGGTCCTCCTTGGGCTCATAGGAGTTTATATAAGCGCGCAAAATCTTTGCGGCGAGAGCGGGCGAAATATTCTCGGGCATCTCGTATGAGGGGGTGAAACACTCATCATAGAAATACGAGCAATATTCAAAAGCATCGCTCCATTTTGCTATATCCTTGCGGGGCTTGGGAACATCGCGGTCGATAGCAAAAACCTTGCGGGCATAATCCTCATCGGCCGATAATAGCGAATAGAACCTTTCATCATATTCGCGCGACCAGGATAGAAGCGCCGAAACAACCTCGGCAGAGGACATCGAGCTAACAACGCGCTTGCTGACATCGAGCAGCTTATTTCCATCGAATAGGGCACCCGAAACGCTCATTCGCTTTAGGTTGAATTTGAAATCGCGGTAGGGAAGGGTCGGGTTGGCGCGGCGCCAATCCTCAAAATCGGATGCCGCAATGGTCATCAGATATTCCATAACGCTGTCGCCCATAAAGCCCTGCTCAATAAAGTATTTAACAGCGGCCTCGGGGTCCTTGCGCTTCGAAATCTTGCGCTTTGCACCGGTTTCATCATCGGTTTTCATGATGGGCGAAACATGGGCGTATTTCGGCGGCTTAAAGCCTAAAATGCGGAAGAGTTCGATATGCTTCGGGGTTGATGAAATCCATTCATCTCCGCGGATAACATGGGTTGTGTGCATCAGGTGGTCGTCGATTGCGTGTGCGAAATGATAGGTGGGAACACCATCGGATTTAAGCAAAACGAAATCCTCATCATTTTCAGGCATCTCGATTTTTCCCTTAATGCCATCATCAAAAACAATTCTGCGCGATTCATCGCCGCCCGAGCGAAGGCGAACAACAAAGGGCTTGCCCTCATCGATTAAAGCCTTTGCCTCATCGGGGGTAATGTTTCTGTGGGTTGCCCATTCGCCGTGGTATCCGGTGCGAACCTTTAAGGCCTCCTGCTTTTCGCGGGTGGCCGAGAGCTCTTCCTCGGTGCAGAAGCAGGGGTAGGCAAGTCCGCGAGCAATTAAATCCTTAACATAGGTCTGATAAATCTCAACTCGAAGGCTCTGCTTGTAAGGACCATATTCACCCTTCTCCTCGGTACCCGAGATAAAGCCTTCATCAATATTTATGCCGAATCTTTTAAGTCCATCAATAATATCGGCAATACCACCCTCAACCTCGCGTTTCTTATCGGTATCCTCAATTCGTGTAAAGAAGATGCCGCCGGTGGTTGTTGCGGTTATGCGATTAACCATAGCGGTAAAAAGGGTTCCGATATGAAGATATCCGGTCGGGCTCGGTGCAATACGAACAACGCGAGCGCCCTCAGAAAGGGAACGAGCGGGATAAAGGTTTTCGTAGTATTCGGGGGTTTTATCAATATTGGGCAGCAAAAGTTCTGCCATGCGGAGATTTTCGCTCAAAATTTTCACCTCAAATAAGAGTATAAAATATAGTTATATATATTATTACAGATTTTACCTCAAATTACAATATAAAAATTAAAAAAAGGACCGAAAAATCGGTCCTTTTTCAACTTATTTTTCAAGAAGCTTGCTAAGTTCGGACATAAATGTTCCGATATCCTTAAACTGGCGGTAAACCGAGGCAAAGCGAACATATGCAACCTCATCAATACCCTTGAGCTTATCCATAACCAGCTCACCTATGCGCTCGCTTGTAACCTCGCGGTCGAGCGAGTTCTGAAGGGTGGCCTCGATTTCATCGATAACATGCTCGAGCATATCGATGGAAACGGGTCTCTTCTCGCATGCGCGCATGAGACCGTTAAGCAGCTTATCGCGATTAAATACCTCGCGGGATTTATCCTTTTTAATAACAATAACGGGGAGACTTTCGATTATTTCATAGGTGGTAAAGCGCTTTTGGCATTTAAGACATTCGCGTCTGCGGCGAATTCTTTCGCCCTCGTCGGTAGGTCTTGAATCTATAACTTTGCTTTCTTCATAGCCGCAAAAGGGGCATTTCATAAAAATCCCTCCGGTAAATTTTTGATAATTATACCATATATTGTATATAATTTCAATACTTAAAAATAAAATACGACAATCTCTTGTATAAAGAGGGAAAATATGATACAATTTTAGCCGTAAAAACAATCAAAAGGAGCAAAATTATGAGTTATCAAACAAGTAATCCCGCCGCAGGCGACAAAACCTGCATCATGCATACAACCATGGGCGATATCAAAATCCGCTTATTCCCGAAAGAAGCCCCCAAGGCAGTTGAAAACTTCCTAACCCATGCCGAAAACGGTTATTATAACGGCCTTAAATTCCATAGAGTTATCAAAGATTTTATGATTCAGGGCGGCGATCCGATGGGAACCGGCTGCGGAGGCGAGAGCATCTGGGGTCGTCCTTTCGAGGATGAGTTCTGTGAAGAGCTCCATAATATCCGCGGCGCCCTTTCGATGGCAAACGCAGGTCCCGGAACCAACGGAAGCCAGTTCTTCATTGTGCAAGCCGATACCGTTCCCGCCCAAATGGTTCCTCAGATGGAGCAGCTCATCGGTCGTGGCTTCACAGAGGAATCGGTAGAGGATTATAAAACCCTCGGCGGAACCCCCTGGCTCGATTTCCGCCATACTGTTTTTGGCTTTGTTTATGAAGGCATGGATGTTGTCGATGCCATCGCCGATGCCCCTGTTGGCGCAAATGATAAGCCTATTACCGATATCTTAATCGATAGCATCGAAATCGCCTAAAGGATGGAAAGCGGCGATAAACTCTCGCTTTCGAGCATATGCCGCAGCAGCATTTTTGCAATTTCGCATTCGCTCTCAAAAAGCAGGTCATCCTCGCCCGCGGCATAGCTTTTTATGCGCGTAATCGAGGATACTATTTCATCAATCGTGTTCCTGTTTATAAAGGCAACCAATCGGTGATGTGCCGCCGAAAAATCATCTTCAATCTCCGCCGCTTTTATAGCGGCGGTTTTTTTATCCCCGCTTTCATAAAGCGCCTCGCATTCCTCTATTCTGCTTATAAACGAATCGGAATAGTGCTCGGTTATCAGTCGCCCGCCGATAATAATCCCAATAACAAAAATCAGCAAAAACCCCGCAACAATCAGCCTTTTCATGCCTTTTCATCCTTTCGAACCAATATAATATTTCGCTCCTTATCGGCGGTTAGAATGAAAATATCCTTAAGGCGAACCCGCTTGGATTTCAAAATTTTCTCTATCTCGGCATCGCTTATTGATAATTCGTTTTGGGTTGTTTTAATAATCCTTCCATCGCAAATAAGCGGCAGCGGCAAAAGGCTCTTTTCGCCCTTGATATTAAGGTCGGAAAGCTTCGGCGTGTCGTATTTGCTATGGCGCAAAACACTTAAATTTCCGTTAACCTCCAAAACCGCAAACGCAACCTCCGATAGATCGAAAATCCCGTTTTGCCGCAGCAGCTCTATTAAGTCCAAAACGGTCATGCGAAGCCTCTTCATAGCTGATTCATCAA
>JAZOXC010000137.1:0-5663 GCA_045659535.1 Acutalibacteraceae bacterium | reverse complement strand
CCAAAACAAAAAAGCTATGTAAAAAAAGACCTTCTCGCATGAGAAGGTCTTTTAATTTATATTTCGGATTTAATATAATCTAAAAGTTCCGCGAAGCTGCCATAGGGGATAGAGGAATAATCGCTTTCGCTTTTGTTTATTATGCAGCGGGGAAAGAGGAAAACCCTCATCCCGAGGCTCTTTGCCGCCAAAATATCCTCATCCATATTATTGCCGACCATAAGGCATTCTTCGGGGCAAACCCCGAGCGAGGCTAAAACATCCTCATAATACCCTGCGGAAGGCTTGCAATAGCGGGAGTTTTCATAGGTTGTAATAATCTCAAAATCCTCGCTCTCGCATCCCGCCCAGCGAATACGCGATAGGGTTGCTATTTTTGGGAATAGCGGGTTGGTTGCAAGTGCGGTGCGAAGTCCGAGGCTTCGAAGCTTTTTAACCGTTTTGTCGGCGGCGTGGTCGAGCTCGCAAACCTCGCGAACCTTTTGGAATTCGTTTTCATAAAAGCTTGCAAAGGTCGGCTCATCATCGCGCGCATTTTCGCCAAAACGAGCCGAAAAGCTATCCCAAAACGCGGTTTCGTTGGTTTTGCGGCCATCATTTTTCATCATGGCGGCAGTACCCTCCCAAATAGCCGCGGTGAGCTCTTCGGGATCATAGCCAAGCGGCAAAAGCCGAGCGGCGAGGTTTTTAAAATAAACCTTTATAAAAAGATTTTCATCCATGGGAAGCAGAGTCCCATCAAGGTCAAAAAGCACGGTTGTTAGTTTCATAGGGTCTCCTTAGCGGTATTTTCTCGACCATGTCGAGGGAGAGAGCGCAATAATAAGCGGGAAAATCTCAAGTCGGCCAAGCAGCATGGCAAAAGAGAGCACAAGCTTTGAAAAATCTGAATATGCCGCAAAGTTTAGCGAGGGACCAACTAATGAAAAACCGGGGCCTACATTGTTAAAGCAGGTTACCGATGCCGAAAGGTTGGTTTCGATGCCAAAGGGCTCGAAGCTGATAAGCAAAAACGTTCCAACAATGCAAACAATGTATATAACAAAATAAACTGTCAAGCTGTCGATGGTTGATTCCTCAACATTTCTACCATCAATTTTAACTCGGCTGACCGAGCGGGGATGAAGAATTTTCTTGATTTCGCGACCGATGAGTTTAAACAGCATAACAACGCGCGAAACCTTGAGTCCGCCTGCGGTTGAGCCAGCGCAGCCGCCGATAAACATAAGGATAAACAAAATTCCCTTCGAAAGATCGGGCCAAGCATCAAAGTTTGCGGTTGCATAGCCGGTTGTTGAAACAACCGATGAAACCTGAAAGGTTGAATGGCGGAAGGTATCGGCAAGGTTGCCATAAATAGAATAGATATTTGCCGAAATAACCGCAACAGCGATAAGGAGTATCGCAAAATAGCACCAAAGCTCGCCGCTTTGGAAAATCGAGCGGAATCGGCGCAAAAGGATGAGATAGAAGAGGTTAAAGTTGATAGCAAATATAATCATAAACGCGGAGATAACCCATTGAATATATGGGGAATAACTCGCGACGCTATCGCTCTTTATACCAAAGCCGCCTGTTCCGGCGGTTCCGAGCGCATGAATCGAGCTCTCGAAAAGGCTCATCCCGCCGAAAAGAAGGAATATTATCTCAATTGCGGTTAAAACGATATAGATAAGATAAAGAATTTTTGCGGTATTTTTGATTTTCGGAACCAGCTTTCCGATTATCGGACCTGGCATTTCGGCTCGCATGATGTTCATGGTTCCCTTCGAGTTTCCGGGAACAATCGCCAAAACGAAAACAAGAACACCCATACCGCCTACCCAATGGGTAAAGCTGCGCCAAAACTGAAGACCGTGGCTCATTGCTTCGATGTTGGAAACAACCGACGCACCTGTTGTTGTGAAACCGCTTACGGTTTCGAATATAGCATCAACAAAGCTCGGGATTGCGCCGCTTATATAAAAGGGGAGCGCTCCAATAATCGATAGCAAAACCCAGGCGGCGGCAACCGAAATAAAGCCCTCGCCCGCATAGATGTTGCGGTTTTTGGTTCGCGAGCAAACCGCGAATAAAATACCAACAAGAAGAGCAATTCCCGCACTTATAAGCAGGGCCTTGAGAGCATCGGTTTCGCCATAATACAGAGCAACCATCGCCGGCAGCAGTAAAAGTCCGCTCTCGGCCATAACAATACGGCCGATAACATTAAAAACCATTCTGTAATTCATAAAAAACCTACTTTATGATGTCTGTTATATCATTTATTCTATGACCTGCCGCAAGAACGATAACCATATCGCCTACCATGATGCAATCATCACCGGTTGGGATAAAGGGCTTTCTTGCGCGAATAATTCCGGCTACAAGGATATTCTTTTTAAGCCTTAGCTCCTTTAGCGGAACTCCGGTAAGCGCGTTTTCCTGCTGAATATTGAATTCAAGCGCTTCGGCATCGCCATCCATGATTTTATAAAGGGTTTCCATCTTGCTGCCCATCGAGTTCTGAAGTCCGCGAGCATATCCAACCAAAACGTTGGCGATGGTCTTGCGGGGCGAAACGATGCTTTCGATTCCTATCTGCTCGGCGAGCGAGGAGAATTCATCGCGGTTGATTTTTGCAACAACCTTGGAAACATTCTGCGATTTTGCAAAAAGCGAGAGAAGAATATTTTCTTCATCAATGCCCGTTAGAGCGGCAAAAGCATCCGATGCTTCGATGCCCTCCTCGGCGAGAACCTCTTGATGAGCTCCATCACCGTTTATAATGATTGCGCCGGGCAGAGTATCGCAAAATTCGGCGCAGCGCTCGGCGCTTTGGTCGATAACCTTAACGGTGGAACCGCTGTCGAGCAGCATTTTTGAAAGGTAATATGAGGTTCGGCTTGCGCCCAAAATCATTATGGTTCGGGCGCGCTTTTTGGCAAGTCCGAGCGCCTTAAACAGCTTTTGGATCTCGCTCGGTGCGGCGGTTATACCGATATGGTCGCCGCTTTTGATAACAAAATTACCATCGGGGATAAAAACCTCGCCGCCTCTTCTAACCGCGCAAATAAGGAACTTTTGCTTATATTCCTTTCGCATTTCAATAAGGCTCATGCCATCAATGGGCGAATCCTCGCGAACTCGAAGCTCGATCATTTCAAAGCTTCGGCGGGAGAAGGGTTCGATTTTAACCGCCGAGGGCAGCTGAAGGGTATTAAAAATTTCTCTTGCGGCCAAAAGCTCGGGGTTTATAGCCATCGAAAGACCGAGCTCGCGGCGAAGGAAAACTAAATCGTGGTCGTTGTATTCGGGATTTCGGATGCGGGCAATGGTATGCTCTGCGCCAAGTCGCTTTGCCATAAAGCAGCTGAGCATATTAAACTCGTCCGAGCCGGTAACCGAAACAAAAAGGTCGCAATCGGCAACACCGCTGTCGCAGAGGGTGATGCAATCGGTTCCCGAACCGCAGATTCCCATGCAATCATAAAGCTCTACGGCCGAAGAAACAACCGAAGGCTCTTTATCGATAACAGTTATATCATGACCCTCTGCTATGAGGCTCTCGATTATGGTTGCGCCAATCTTTCCGCAACCAACAACAATAATTTTCATAGACGCCATCCTTTATAAATTACTGCGTATAACTACTTGCATTATACTACAATGCTTTATGCTTTTCCATAAAAATTTTTAAACCGCTGTTTTGTGATTGAAAAAAGGGGTCCGCCGTGGTAAAATGCTACTATATAATTTATTTAATATGGAGACAATATGTTTAGAGGTTTGATAGGCGATAGAGCCTTTTATAAGCGCCTTATGGTGCTCGCAATTCCAATAATGATTCAAAACGGAATAACCAACCTTGTTAATATGGTTGATAACATAATGGTTGGCAAACTCGGAACACCCGAAATGACCGGCGTTGCGGTTGCAAACCAGCTTTTATTTGTTTTTAACCTTTGCGTTTTCGGCGCCTGCTCGGGCGCAGGAATCTTTGGCGCGCAGTTCTTTGGCTGCCGCGACCATAAAGGTGTTCGTGATACCTTCCGTTTCCGCCTAATATTCTGCAGCCTTTTTGCGGCCGCGGCAATAGGGATTTTCCTTCTCGGCGGCGAGGGGCTCATAAATCTGTATCTCGGCGGCGAGGGAAGCCCCGAAACCGCGGCTGCATCGCTCAATTTTGGCAAAAAATATCTTGGAATTATGCTAATCGGCCTTTTTCCCTATACCATAGCCCAATGCTATTCGAGCGTTTTGCGCGAAACCGATAAGAGTCTGCCGCCTATGGTTGCGGGTGTTGTTGCGGTTTGCGTAAACTTGTGCCTAAACTGGGTTTTAATTTTTGGAAAACTCGGCGCTCCGCGCCTCGGAATCGTTGGCGCCGCCATCGCAACGGTGGTGTCGAGATTTGTCGAAATGGCCATAGTTGCCGGCTGGACCCATAAGCGCCGCGATGTTAATGAATTTATAATAGGCGCGTATCGAAGCCTTCGCGTTCCGCTTTCGCTTTGCGGAAACATAATGCGAAAGGGCATGCCCCTTATGGTAAACGAGGCGCTGTGGGCATCGGGAATCGCCTTTATCAACCAATGCCTCTCGGTTCGCGGTCAGGATGTTGTTGCCGCCAATAACATTTCCCAAACCTTCTGGAATGTTTTCTCGGTTGCATTTACCGCCTTTGGTATCGCAATCGGAATAATCCTCGGTCAGCTTTTGGGCGAGGGTCAGCTCGAGCGGGTTCGCTCCGATAGCAAAAAGCTCATCGCTTTCACGGTGTTCACCTCGATTCTCGGCGCAATAATCTATATCCCCATGTCGCTTTATATCCCCGCGATATACAATTCGAGCGCGGCCATCAAGCAGCTTGCAACCAGCCTTATGATCATAGGCGCGATTGCGATGCCCATCGAGGCCTATGCTCACGCAACCTATTTCACCCTTCGTTCGGGAGGTAAAACCTTTATAACCTTCCTTTTCGATAGCGGATTTGTTTGGAGTGTCAGCATTCCTCTTGCCTATGTTTTGAGCAGATATACAAATATAAATGTGCTTTATCTCTTTGCCGCAACCCAGTTTATAAATATCTTCAAATGCCTGCTTGGTGCTTATCTCGTTAAAAAGGGCAGCTGGATAAGGAATATAGTTAGTTAAGAAAAAGGAAAATAATATGAGAATTTTAGAAAATCTTGAACCCTCCCGCGTTTTTTATTATTTCGAGGAACTCTCGCGCATACCGCATGGTTCGGGCAACATGACCGAAATTTCGCGCTATTGCGAAGCCTTTGCAAAGGGTGAGGGTCTTTTCTGCCGCCGCGATGAAAAGAATAATGTAATAATAAAAAAACCTGCATCTGCGGGAAAAGAAAATAGCCCCGCAATAATACTGCAGGGTCATCTCGATATGGTTTGCGAAAAGGATGCCGCATCCCCGATTGATATGGATAAAGAGCCCATCAGCCTTAAAACCGATGGCGAATATGTCTTTGCCGATGGAACAACCCTCGGCGGAGATAACGGCATCGCAGTTGCAATGATAATGGCTCTGCTCGAGGATAAGGATGCCATCCATCCCGATATAATCGCGCTGTTTACAACCGATGAGGAAACAGGAATGTTTGGAGCCGAGGCGGTTGATATGAGCGATTTTGGAAGCTCCATGCTCATAAACCTCGATTCCG
>JAZOXC010000136.1:0-2205 GCA_045659535.1 Acutalibacteraceae bacterium | reverse complement strand
CAGCGCGGCGGTCCCGGACTTGGCGGCATTCAGCCCAGCCAGGCCGACTATTTCCAGGCTACCAAGGGTGGCGGTCATGGCGACTTTAAGATGATCGTTCTTGCTCCCTCCTCGGTTCAGGAAATGGCTGACCTCACCGTTAAGGGCTTCGACCTTGCTGATAAATATCGTATGCCCACCATGATTTTGGCCGATGGCACCATGGGTCAGATGATGGAGCCGGTTTCGCTCGATTATGAGAAGCCCGAAACTGTTGAAAAGCCCTGGGCTACCACCGGCACAAAATTAGAGCGCGAGCATAATATCATTACCTCCCTCTTCCTTAAGCCCGATGAGCTCGAGGCTCTCAACTTTGAGCGCTTTGATCGCTATAAGGTTGTTGAGGAAAATGAGGTTATGTATGAAGAATACATGATGGATGATGCCGAAATTTGCATTGCTGCTTTCGGTATTGCCGCTCGTATTGCTAAAAATGCAATCAACGAGGCCAGACGCGAGGGCATTAAGGTTGGTCTTATCCGCCCCATCACCCTTTGGCCGTTCCCTGCTGCTCCCTTCAAAAAGGCTGCAGAGCATGTTAAAGAAATTATTTCGGTTGAACTTTCTATGGGTCAGATGATCGAGGATGTTAAGCTTTCCTGCGAATGCAAGGTTCCCGTAACCCTTTGCAACCGCACAGGCGGTATGATCCCCTCGCCCGAGCAGGTTCTAGAAGCTATTAAAAAAGCAAACGGAGGTGCAAAATAATGGCAGTAGTATTTGATAAACCCCATGCACTAAACGATATCCCCATGCACTATTGCCCCGGCTGCACCCATGGTATCGTTCATCGCCTTGTTGCAGAGGTTATTGATGAGCTTGGTATCGAGGGCAGAACCATCGGTATTGCTCCGGTTGGTTGTTCGGTTTTTGCATACAACTATTTTAACTGCGATATGATCGAGGCCGCTCATGGTCGTGCTCCCGCAGTTGCAACCGGTGTTAGGCGTTCCGACCCCGAGAACAATGTTGTTTTCACCTATCAGGGCGATGGCGACTTGGCTTCTATCGGTATGGCTGAAACTGTTCACGCAGCAGCAAGAAACGAAAACATCACCATTATCTTCATCAACAACGCAATTTATGGTATGACCGGTGGTCAGATGGCTCCCACCTCGCTTCCCGGCCAGGTTACCCAGACCTCGCCCTATGGTCGTGATACCGCTCATTGCGGTTTCCCGATTCGCGTTTGCGAGATGCTCTCGGAGCTTGAGGGTCCCGAATATTTAGAGCGCGTTACCGTTAACAATGTTAAGAACATTATGAAGGCTAAGAAGGCTATTAAAAAGGCTTTCCAGAACCAGCTTGATGGCAAGGGCTTCTCGCTTGTTGAGGTTGTTTCAACCTGCCCCACCAACTGGGGTATGACTCCGCAGGCAGCTCTCAAGTGGCTTGAGGACAACATGCTTCCCTACTATCCGGTCGGCGTTTATAAAGACCGCACCGGAAAGGAGGAAACAAAATAATGACTACTCAGATTTTGCTTTCGGGCTTTGGCGGACAGGGTATTTTGTTCACCGGTAAGTTTTTGGCATATAAGGGTCTTTTAGCTGATAAGAATGTTAGTTGGCTTCCCTCTTATGGTCCCGAGATGCGCGGCGGTACCGCAAGCTGCAGCGTTATCATCAGCGATGAGGAGGTTGGCTCGCCCATTATTTCCGAGCCCGATGTTCTCATTGCTATGAACCTTCCCTCCTTTGAGAAATTCGTTCCCACCGTTAAGGCAGGCGGCATCGTTATTGCCGACTCGAGCCTTATCGAGACCAAAACCGAGCGCACCGATATCGATGTATATTATCTTCCCGCTACCGCTCTTGCAAGCGAAATGGGCAAGCAGTCGCTCGCTAATATGATTATCCTCGGTAAGTATCTTGCTGTATCGAACGATTGGAACGATGATGAAATCAAATCCGTTCTTGCAAAGGTTATTCCGCCCAAAAAGGCAGACATGCTTGAGATTAATATGAAGGCTATGTCGATTGGCGCAGAGAATTAAGGAGAGTTTTTTAAAATGGAAATTAAATTCACTAAAGCCGCTGTTTTAAAGGAAAAACCCGATAGTTCTACCTTAGGCTTCGGCAAAATATTTACCGACCATATGTTTATGATGGACTATTCCCGCGAAGAGGGCTGGCATGATGCCCGCATCATCCCCTTCGCACCCAT
>JAZOXC010000135.1:0-2675 GCA_045659535.1 Acutalibacteraceae bacterium | reverse complement strand
CAATAGGAAAGGGTCTCGGAGTAGGAAGAGCAATGCAGTTTATTTTAGATAAGCTTTCCGAGCTCGAACTCGATGAAGATTTCCCCTTGTATGCCGCCTATACCTATGGAACCGAAAATGTTGAGGATCTCAAATCCCGCCTCAACTATGCAGGCTATAAGGTTACGGAGGTTCGCCAAATCGGCTCAACCATCGGCGCCCATATCGGCCCCGGTGTTTATGCGGTAATCTGCATAACAAAATAAGCAAACTAAAATCCGGCACTCAAAAGAGTGCCGGATTATTTTTTATGCTAAGGGAAGAACTATTGTCTGACCAACATAGATCGAATTGGAATTTTCGATGCCGTTGATCGAGAGGATAACTCCCTCGGATGCATAGTAATCTATGTTGTGATCCTCGCATATTGTCGAGAGCGAGTCGCCTTCCTTAACAGTATAGGAAACAAAACGGATAACGGGATCCTTGCTGTCGGCCGAGTAGTGGTCGATAAGGCTCTGAAGCTCGGCTATAACCGCCTCGGAATCCGAAACCTTGATAGCGCCGCTCTTGATTTTTGCTATTAAATCCTCAACAGTCTTAATATCCGACTGACCGGTAATTCCCGAAACGAGTTGGGTCTGAAGATCGGTGATATTCTGCTCTTGGGTGTCGATAATCTCGTTCTGCTCGGTTATGATTTCCTCATCAGCTTTGTTAATCTTTAGCTGTTCCTCATACTTGTTGTTGAGAATAATGGATAAAATACCAAGACCAAAAGCCAGGATGCAGAAGATAACCGCGAGCACAAACGGGGTTTTCTTCGGTGCGGCATAGGAGGGCTTATCAACCTTCTTTTGCTCGATCTTTATCGGCTTGCCAACCTCATCATAAATATAATAGCCGCGAAGCTTTTCTATTTTGTCGTTCTTCCATTGGAAGAAGCCGCGAATGTTCTGTATTGGGTCAATAACATAAGCAACCTGGAAGGGCAAATTAAAGAAATTTTCCTGTATGAAAAGGTCGTAGTTCGAGAGGAAAATGCCATAGTTGGGATGTGTGTGCTGCCAACCGATTATCTTCTTGTCGCTAAAGTTCTTATCATGCTCCTTGTGAACATAGTCCCAGGTCTCATGTGTAAAGGTGAGGGTAGAGGCCGAAGCATCGGTATATTTAGCCTCGATATAATCCGAGATTATAACATGCTTCTTGCCGAGCTCCTCGCAATAGTTACCGATAAGTATGGTTCCGAGCTCCTTGGTGGTGTCCGAGGAGGCATATTTCTCAAGCGCCTTGTAAACATCCTGCTTGATATAAACCTTAACATCATCGTTTTCAATTTCGCCAAAGGATAGGAAATTAAGCGGCAGCTGAATGCTCTGCTCCTCATTTTCCTCCTCGGTGATTATTTCAATATCAAACTCTTTTTCCATTTTCTTAAAACCTCCCTGTAATTACTGCTGGTAATAGCCGTTCTGGGGCGGGTTAGCTTGCTGATTGTAATACTGCTGCTGCGCATAGGCTTGCTGCTGTGCATAAGCTGCTTGTTGTTGTGCGTATGCTGCTTGTTGCTGTGCGTAAGCCTGCTGCTGTGCGTAAGCTTGTTGTTGCGCATAAGCTGCCTGCTGTTGGGCATAAGCTTGTTGTTGTGCATATGCCGCCTGCTGCTGTGCATATGCCTGTTGTTGTGCATATGCTGCCTGTTGCTGCGCGTATGCCTGCTGTTGTGCATAGGCCTGCTGCTGTGCGTATGCCTGCTGTTGTGCATAGGCCTGCTGCTGTGCATATGCCTGCTGCTGTGCATATGCTGCTTGCTGTTGGGCATAAGCTTGCTGTTGGGCATAAGCTTGCTGCTGGGCATAGGCTTGTTGTTGTGCATAAGCCTGCTGCTGCGCATAGGCTTGCTGTTGTTGAGCATATGCCTGCTGCTGTGCGGCAGCCTGCTGATATGCCGAAAGATTTGTTCCGCAAACACCGCAGAAAGCATTGTTCGGGCGGTTGGGGGCAGAGCAATTTGGGCAGTTAATGGTGCCCTGGTCATAGTAGTTCATTTCGGTTGCTGTAACGGTATCAATGCTGCCATCGGGATTTCTTATTGTTCCGAGGCAACCAAAGGTTGTGCATCCCTGATTTTCAATCCAGCAATCCTTATGGTGGGGCATATCGCAATTACTGCAAACAACTATATCATCATCCTCGGTGATTTTGGTTTTGCAGTAAGGGCATGTTTTACCAACATAGTTATTCATTTGCGTTTCCTCCCTGAGGTGTTGTGGTGGTATTAGTAGTGGGGGATATGTTGTCTATGGAACTTTCGGGTTCAATGTAATAAAACATACCAGCATCTGCTAATACTTTTGCTATTGCACCTTGAATATTTTCGTAGGTTATTGTTTGGTCAAGTTTTTTCTCAAGCTTTTCTATCTTCTTATTTTGCTGGAGGAGCATAACGGATAAAATAATCGACCAAATCAGCAAAATTGCGATAAATACGGTTTTGAAATCAAATCCCGATTTCTTTTCCGTTTCTTCGCCTTTGTCAGAGTTTACAGTAATGCGAACACCGGTTTTATCATAGATAAAGAATCCCTTGCAGCGCTCGATTTTACCGTTTATGCAAAAATAAAATCCCTCTATGTGCTGAATCGGGTCAACAACATAGGCAATCTGATTTTCCTCGCTAAAGAAATTTTCTT
>JAZOXC010000134.1:0-3866 GCA_045659535.1 Acutalibacteraceae bacterium | reverse complement strand
CCCGCAACTGCCAAGGCAATCGCCCGCAGACTCGGCATTCTAACCGATGATACCGAAATACTCACCGGTAGTGAGCTTGCCGAAATGAGCGATGAGGAGCTTGCAGAAAATATCGAGAAATATTCAGTATTTGCGCGAGTTTCAAATGCAGAGCGTATCCGCATCGTTAATGCATGGCAGTCGCTTGGCCATTCGGTTGCAGTTACGGGCGACAGCGTTAACGATACATCCGCTCTTATGGCCGCCGATGTTGGATGCGCTATGGGCAAGAGTGGAACTGATGTTGCCAAAGGAGTTTCGGATATCATTCTTCTTGATGATGATTTCTCTTCGATTGTTAATTCTGTAAAAGAAGGTAGAGCTATTTTTGCAAATATCCGTAAAATGCTTAACTACCTAATTAGCAGCAATTTAGGTGAATTACTCTTTGTTCTTTTTGCAACCTTGATATTCGGTGGTCTGCCGCTTGGCGCTTTAATGCTGCTTCTTGTTAACCTAATAACCGATATCTTCCCCGTTGTTGCCATCGGTATGGAGCCCCCCGAACCCGATATTATTCTTTCAAAACCCCAACGCAAGCAAGCGATATTCAATAAAAATCTGTTTATAAACATTTCCGCTCAAGCACTTTTAACAGCAATTCTTTGCATTATCGCCTTTGCAGTTGGAAAACAAACCTCTCCCGCATCAGCCTCGACCATGGCATTTGCGGTTTTGGTCCTCTCGCAGGTATTCTTATCGCTTAGCGCCAGAACCGAAACAACGCCCATTATATTCTGCTTAAAACAAAATAACGCACCGCTGTTTGTTTCGATTCTTTCACTGCTAACCGTTATTCTTTTAATCGCAACCCCGATAAATACTGTTTTTGGGTTCGCCTCTCTTAGCGCATCGGGATGGGTTATCAGCATTCTGCTTGCTGTTCTTCCCTGCTTGACTGCCGAAATCAATAAAACAGTCAATTATCTAAAAAGGAATAAAAAAGCATAAAAATAACACCTCGACAAAAGTCGGGGTGTTATTTTTATCTTAGAATATTTTTGTTCCGCCAAGAGGGCGAATATTAAGAACATAGCAGTTGCCTTTTCCGAAAGCAGCCTCAATCATTTCGATATATCCATCAAGAATATCGAGCGGAACAAACGCCTGAATTGTACCCGCAAAGCCGCCTCCATGAACACGACAAGCACCGCGTCCGCAAAGGAATTTTTCGGTTAAAGCAAGAGCAAGAGCAAGTCCTTGCTCGCCAACATTCGAATTGGAATAAACATTCTGTAAATACTTAAAGGAGGAATTTCCCGAAGTATTTATAAGCTTAAGGAATTTATCAAACTCTCCATTTTGAAGTGCTTCTTTTTCCTCAAGAGCAATTCTGTTATCCGAGAAGAAATGCATGGCGCGGAGAATAGCGCGGTCATTTGTCTCATTTCTCAGCTTTTCAATATTAGCGAAGAATTCGTTCTCGGAAACCTCACGAAGGAACTTCTTGCCGAAGAAATTAGAGATTTGGGCACATTCAGTCGTAATATCAGCATAATCATCGGTAAGATCGGTATGATTGCCGCCGGTATTGATTATGCAAAGAGCATGGCGGTTAGAGGAAAGATCAAAATCAACCTTTTCGATAATTGGATTCTGCGGATCGGCAAAATCTATAGCTGTAAAACCGCCAACAGAACTTGCCATCTGATCCATAAGACCACAGGGCTTGCCAAAGAACTCGCGTTCTGCCTGCTGAGCAAATTTAGCAATAGTTACCGCATCAATCTTTCCCTCATTGAAAAGATGATTTAGAATAACACCAATTAAAACCTCAAATGCGGCCGATGAGGATAGACCCGAGCCCTTTAAAACATTCGAAGTTGTAAAGGCATCAAATGCGCCGATTTCATAGCCTGCTCTGGAAGCCATAGCACACATACCACGAATAAGCGCTGCCGAATGAGCGGTTTCGCAGGTTCTGGGAGAAAGCATATCGAACTTGATGGTATCCATATCATAACCTTCCGACTTAACGCGGATTATATTGGCATCGCTTAAAGCAACAACCGCAATAACATCAAGATCAACACTTCCTGCGAGAACACGACCGTTCTGATGGTCGGTATGGTTTCCGCCAACCTCGGTTCTTCCGGGAGCACTGAAAAGCATTACATCGCGCTCTGCACCAAAAGTTGCTGCAAAGCCATCGCAAGCCTTTAAATAACGCTCTTTGGTTGCCGATATGTCTCTATAAAGACCGGCAAAGGTTTTATCGAGACCGCCATCAACAATATGCTTTTTGAGTTCGGAAATATTCATAAATAAACTCCGTTTTTATTTTGTTAATGCTAATGCATCGCGAGCAATAACAAGCTCTTCATTAGTAGGAATAACATAAACAGGAACCTTGGAATCAGGAGTGCTTACAAGACCTTCATCACCATGAGTAACAGCATTTGCCTCGCCGCAATAGATTCCCATGTATGTCATGCTGTCCATAACATACTTACGAACTGCAGAGTCGTTTTCGCCGATACCACCGGTGAATACGATAGCATCAACACCGTTCATAGCAGCGATGTAGGAACCAACAAACTTAACAATCTGATATCTCTGCATCTCGAATGCGAGTTTTGCGCGCTCGTTACCATCGTTTGCAGCAGCGGTGATATCGCGGTTGTCATTGGAAACACCGGAAATGCCGAGCATACCGGACTTCTTGTTAAGAATATTCGAAATTTCTGCAGGAGTAAGATTTTCCTTCTCTGCGATATAGGTGATGATCGAGGGATCAAGTGTGCCGCAGCGGGTTCCCATCATGAAGCCATCAAGAGGAGTGAATCCCATAGTGGTATCGATGCTCTTTCCGCCATCAACAGCAGCTATAGAGCAACCGTTTCCAAGATGGCAGGTAATGATCTTGAGGTCTTCCTTCTTTTTGCCCATGATTTCTGCGCAACGCTCGCTTACGAATCTGTGGGAAGCACCATGGAAGCCATAACGGCGAACACCATACTTCTCATAATACTCGTAAGGAATGCCGTACATAAAAGCACGCGGGGGCATTGTCTGATGGAAAGAAGTATCGAATACTGCTACCTGAGGAACTTTCTCGCCGAAGGCCTTAATGCAAGCACGAACGCCCATAAGGTTTGCGGGGTTGTGAAGAGGAGCAAGATCGTTGAAACTCTCAACGGTTTTCAGAACATCCTCGTTGATAACAACAGACTGAGAATAGAAATCGCCGCCCTGAACAACACGGTGTCCAACTGCGTTAATCTCATCAAGCGAATCAATAACCTTTGCTTCGCTCTTGGTTAAAGCATAGATAAGGCAATCGAAAGCCTCCATATGGGTGGGCATCGGATAATCAGCCTTATAAACTCTTCCGTCGGCAGCGGTATGCTTAATGTTTCCGGCAGAACCGATACGCTCGCAAAGACCTTTTGCGATAACGCTCTCATCAGTCATATCGATAAGCTGATACTTAAAAGATGAGCTACCTGCATTGATAACCAAAATTTTCATAAAAATCTCTCCTTGGTTTAATTTTTAAATACTTGATATCGACAGAAAAATCGTGTATCATGAGTATAAATTTATCAACAATTATAATACTATACATTTTCCTAAAATGCAAGGTAATAACCGCAAAAGAGGTGGAAAACTTGAAAACTATCGGCATTATTGCAGAATTTAATCCTTTTCACAATGGCCATAAGCACATTATTGATGCTGTAAAGCATGAAGGTGACCGTGTAATATGCGTTATCGGCGATGATTTTACCCAGCGAGGCGATGTTGCTTTAATCTCGAAATATGCTCGCGCTGAAGCTGCTCTTTCCTGCGGCGCTGATCTATGTATTCTGCTCCCCGCCCCTTGG
>JAZOXC010000133.1:0-1618 GCA_045659535.1 Acutalibacteraceae bacterium | reverse complement strand
TCTTTGCCGCAGAAATCGCAAACAAAGGTTTTGCCGCTGCTTGCGGGCTTGCTGCTGCCGGAAGACTGCGGTTTGCTGCTGTTTTGCTCGTTTTTATCCTCGATTTTATCTAAAATTTCGCCGGCTGTTGGCTTCGAGCTTTCAGACTCGGTTTCCTTTAAGGTTTCATCATAAAGCACCTTGCAATCATCGCAAAGGATAAGCTCCTCGCCCGCTACCGAAACCTTATTGGGTTCGCCATCAATTTTTTCAAGGCAGGCATCGCATTGAATCGACTCCTGCGAGGAGGTAGCATCGGATGAATCGCCGCCGCATGCAGATAGTACCGATATCGTGAGTGCGAGCGCCAAAAGAGTTATCAAAAGTTTTTTCATAAAAACATTCCTCTCGAATTTTCTGTATTCATAATACACTAAAATAGTTTTCTTTGTCAACAAATGCGAAATTGTTTTTGATTTTCGCGCAAAAATATGGTATTATTTAGTTGATAGAAGGAGTGTTTTATTTGTTCACTAAAACCTATTCAATGCGCTACGGCGACTATAAAAATTATGATGAGGTTAAACCCTCGGCTCTGCTCGACCTTGTGCAAGATATCGCGATTCGCAATTCCGATTGCTGCGGATATTCGCTTTCTAAAATGCGCGAGCTTAATATGGCATGGCTTTTGCAGGGTATAAACCTTCATATAAACCAACTACCTAACCCCAACCGCGATATAACCCTTAAGACCGCGGTTAGGGATATGAAGGGTGTTGTTTCGGACCGCGGAACCGAGATTTGGCAGGATGGAAAGCTTTGCGCTACCACCGTTGCGGCTTGGTTTTTATTCGATGGAAATCGAATGCGTCCCATCCGCATTCCCGAGGATATGTCGGCGCACTATGAAAAGCATGATTTCCAGGATGATTTCTTCATATACAAAAAACCGCCGATTTTTGAGGCCGAGCGCGCCTTTACGGTTCGGATAGGTAACGGTCAAATTGATACGAATAAACACCTTAACAACCAAAAATCCGCCGAAATTTTAATAGATGCGCTGCCCGAAGATTTTTTCTTTACCGATATGAGAATTCTATATAAAAAGGCGGCATATCTCGGAGATATTCTTTCGGTCTTTATAAAAGAGATAGAAAACGGATATTTCCTAAAACTCGAAAACGAGGATGGCGAACTTTGCGTTTGCGCAACCTTTTATAATCTTAAGGAGGACTAAAAATGAACTTTGTTACTACAGATAACTTCAAAGCCGAGGTTTTAGAGAGCGAAAAGACCGTTTTGCTCGATTTTTATGCCGATTGGTGCGGCCCTTGCCAGATGCTCTCCCCTATTTTAGCCGAGATTGAGGAGGAGCGCCCCGATATTAAAATCTGCAAGGTTAATACCGATAAGGATCCCGCTCTTGCGATTCAGTTTGGAATAAACAGCATTCCCGCCCTTTTTGTTATAAAGGATGGCGAGATTAAGGGTCAGTCGCTCGGTCTTCGCAGCAAGGCTGATATTCTTTCTATGCTTTAATCTATGGAAATTAAGATTTTCGATTCCCTGCCGCAGGCAGCAATAGATATTCGAATTGCGGTTTTCGTTGATGAGCAGGGATTTATTGATGAAATAGATG
>JAZOXC010000132.1:0-2241 GCA_045659535.1 Acutalibacteraceae bacterium | reverse complement strand
GCCTATTTCAGCAACGATTGAGTTAATAAACTTAACAACCTCTTGGTTAACCTTGTGGCCTGCCATAATAGCATCGAACATAAGGTCATCGGGGATTTCGTTACCGCCTGCCTCGATCATAGCAACCAAGTCGGCAGTAGAAGAAACGGTAAGGTCGAGTTCGCTCTTCTCGCGCTCTGCAAGGGTCGGGTTGATAACGATTTCGCCATCAACAAGACCAACCTTTACGCTCGAGATGGGACCATCCCACGGAACATCGGAAATTGCAATAGCGGTACTAACACCGATAGCTGCTGCAACCTCAGGGCTGCAATCGGGGTCAACCGACATAACGGTAGCAACAACGCCGCAATCGTTACGCATATCCTTCGGGAAAAGCGGACGAATCGGGCGGTCGATACAACGACCTGCAAGGGTTGCCTTTTCGCTTGCTCTACCCTCGCGACGAAGGAAGGAGCCGGGGAAACGGCCTACAGAATACATCTTCTCCTCATAATCAACCGATAGGGGGAAGAAATCAACGCCCTCACGGGGCTTGCGGGAAGCGGTTACGGTACAGAGAACCGAGGTTTCGCCATAGGTTGCCATAACGGCAGCATTAGCAAGCTGAGCCATCATACCGGTCTCGAGCTTTAGGGGGCGACCCGCTAAGGTTGTTTCATAAACCTTGTAGTTTTCAAACATAATTTTTTACCTCCTTTTAATTTGAGGTCCGCAGTTTTAGCAATAAATCCATATGCCGATATGCTCGGTATATCGATTTACCGCTAAACACCTTGGACCATTTAAAACATTTGACAATTACAATATGAAGCAGACCGATTACTCGGCCTGCTTCAGGGGAATTACTTACGAATTCCGAGCTTCTTGATGATTGCACGGTATCTCTCGATGTCGTTCTTAGCAACATATGCGAGAAGGTTACGTCTGTGACCTACCATCTTAAGAAGTCCACGACGGGAGTGATGGTCGTTCTTGTGAGCCTTTAAGTGCTCGTTGAGTTCGTTGATGCGAGCGGTTAAAACTGCGATCTGAACCTCGGGAGAACCGGTATCACCCTCGTGGGTAGCATTAGCTGCAATAATCTGCTGCTTATCTGCCTTTGTCATTTCTTTTCACCTCTATTTAAATATTTGCCGTAAACCAAGCAAGGGGTTAGGTGAGATCCGCTTTGCGGCATACTCCCCGAGCATAGAAAACGGTAGCTTTGTAATTATAACATGGGCTTTTCATTTTGTAAAGCACTATTTTTTATTTTTTTAGGCATACTATTTTGGGTGATTTTTTTGAAGAAATTTTTATCCGCACTTTGCGGTATATTAATAGGTATTATAAACGGAACGGTTGGTGCGGGCGGAGGGCTTATTGCCGTTCCGCTCATTAAAAGTTTTAAAACTCCCCAAAAGGTTTCACATTCCTCGGCGGTTGCGCTGCTGCTCCCCATTAGCGCCATGAGCGCTGCGCGGTATCTTTCGGCGGGGCATGTTTTGTTTTCGGATGCCGCACCCTTTATTATCCCCTCGGTTTTTGGCGCGCTGATCGGAACCTATCTACTCGAGAAAATAAACGGCAATGCTCTAAAAAAGATTTTCTCACTTTTTATGATTTATGCGGGGGTGCGACTGATTTTAAGATGAATGCTTCATATATAATTATAGGGCTAATAGCGGGAATTGCAGCCGCAATGGGGCTGGGCGGCGGAACGGTTCTTCTTATCTATCTTTCGCTTTTCTCATCGGTTTCGCAGCTAACGGCACAGGGCATAAATCTCATCGTTTTTGTTCCAACAGCGGCGGTTGCGGTTATTATTTATTCGATAAAGCGGCAAATTCGATGGCGACTGCTGCTTTTTATGATTCCGCTCGGCATTATCGGGTCGCTTATCGGCTCATATATTCTTCCCTTTATTCCCGCCCACATTTTACGCAAAATTTTGGGCGGAGTTTTGCTCTTTATGGGCATAACAAGGCTTTTTGGAAGAGGCACTTGCAAAGAGTAGCATACCATGATATACTATAAAAAAAGAATATTTGTTCGGCAGATGGAGTGATACTTTTGCAGGATAGAAGTTTAAACGACAAGCAGATGGCTGTTTATAATTTTTTGGTTCGTGAGCTCGCGGGCGGTTTGCCGCCAACGGTTCGCGAAATTTGCCATGCCACGGGGATTAAATCAACCTCCTCGGTTCACGCAATTTTGGAAACCCTTGAGGAATACGGATACATCACCCGCGACAAGCAT
>JAZOXC010000131.1:0-2969 GCA_045659535.1 Acutalibacteraceae bacterium | reverse complement strand
GCGCTATCCGCATAACCGCGGCAAGCGATTCTACCTTTGTTCCCGTTATGGGAAGAATCACCGCCGGAGCTACCATTTTGGCGGTTGAGGATATCGAGGATTATATCCCTTACCCTAAGAAGGATTCCGAGGGTCTTTTCGCTCTGCGCGTTGAGGGACTCAGCATGCGCGATGCAGGCATCCTTGACGGCGATATTATAATAGCCGATAAAAATGCCGGCTGGCGCTCGGGCGATATTATTGTTGGTATGGATGGCGATGAGGCAACCGTTAAGCGCCTGCTTATTAAGGATGGCGTTTATATATACATGCCCGAAAACCCCGACTACTCCCCCATCTATCCCGAAAAGCCCTATATCCTTGGCAAGGTTGTTGGCAATTTCAGAAGATATTAAGGTGAACGATATGAAAAAAGAAATCGAACTTTTTACTGATGGTGCTTGCAGCGGCAACCCCGGTCCCGGTGGCTGGGGTGCTATTTTGCGTTATTCGGGAAAGGAAAAGGAACTATCGGGCGGAGAAGCCGAAACAACCAACAACCGCATGGAGCTCAGCGCTGTTATAGCGGGGCTTTCGGCCCTTAAGGAGCCTTGCCGAGTTGCGCTATGCACCGATTCGAAATATGTTGCCGATGGAATTATGCAGGGTTGGGCAAAATCTTGGCGCGCTCGCGGCTGGAGAAAGGCTGATGGAAAACCTGCGCTGAACCCCGACCTTTGGGAAAAACTTCTTGACCTTTTAGAGGTGCATGAGGTTGAAATTACATGGATTAAGGGACATAACGGACACCCCGAAAACGAGCGCTGCGATGCACTTGCCGTTATGGAGACAAAAAATTTCAAAAATTAGGTAAATATTTGTTGCAAAGTGGACTAAAATAGTATAGAATATACCTTGCTGATTATTTACCTTAAGGAACGATATATTTAATGAAGAGATTTGTTTATGCCGATAACTCGGCAACAACCAAGCTTAGCGAACGCGCTCTTGCGGCTATGATGCCCTATATGACCGAGGATTTCGGTAATGCGAGCAGCCTTTATTCGCTTGGCGGAAAATCCCGCGCTGCTATTGATGCGGCCCGCGAGAAAATAGCTTCTATTCTTGGCGCTTCGCCCCGCGAAATTTATTTTACAAGCGGCGGCAGCGAGGCCGACAACTGGGCTATCAAGGGTGCTGCTGAGGCAGGAAAACGCAAGGGTAAAAAACATATCATAACCTCGGTTTTCGAGCATCATGCCGTTCTTCATACCTTATCGGCGCTCGAAAAGCAGGGTTTCGAGATAACCTATCTTCCGGTTTATGAAAACGGTATTGTAAGGATCGAGGACCTTGAAAATGCTATTTGCGAGGATACCTGCCTTGTTACCATTATGTTTGCAAACAACGAGATTGGTACCATCCAGCCGGTTGCCGAGATTGGTCGCGTTTGCCGCGAGAGGGGTGTTCCCTTCCATACCGATGCTGTTCAAGCGGTTGGAAACATCGCAATCGATGTTAAGGAAATGAATATCGATATGCTCTCGCTTTCGGCCCATAAATTCCATGGACCTAAAGGCATCGGCGCGCTTTATATCCGCCGCGGAACGGTTGTTACAACCCTTATAAACGGCGGCGCGCAGGAGTTTGGTCGCCGCGCGGGAACCGAAAATACCGCCGGTATTGTTGGCATGGCCGAGGCTCTCTCGGAGGCTGCCGAAACGATGGATGAGCGCAATGCCCGCAACCGCGAGATTTGCGACTATATTATAAATGAAGCCTTAAAGTTAGAGCGCTCCCGCCTAAACGGCGACCGCGAGCATCGACTTTCGGGTAATATAAATATGTGCTTCGAGGGAATCGAGGGTGAATCCCTCCTGCTGCTGCTTGATTTCAACGGAATTATGGCATCGAGCGGCTCGGCTTGCACCTCGGGCTCACTTGACCCCAGCCATGTGCTTTTAAGCCTTGGCCTTCCGCATGAGGTTGCTCATGGCTCGCTTCGCCTGACCTTTGGTGACGGAAATACCATGGAGGATGCAAAATATATTATGTCGGTACTGCCCGACATAGTTGGAAAATTACGCGCTATGTCGCCCCTTTGGGACTCGATAAAGGAGAACGAAAAATAATGTATACCGAACAAGTTATGGAACATTTTTATAACCCGCATAACATGGGTGAAATCGAAAATGCCGATGGCATTGGCGAGGTTGGAAACCCCAAATGCGGCGATATTATGAAAATGTATATAAAGGTTGAGGACGGCGTTATTGTTGATGTTAAGTTCAAGACCTTTGGTTGCGGCTCGGCTATCGCAACCAGCTCTATCGCAACCGATATGGTTAAGGGTCATACCATCGAGGAGGCTCTAACCCTTTCGAATAAGGCGGTTGTTGAGGCGCTCGGCGGTCTGCCGGCTCATAAAATTCATTGCTCGGTTTTGGCCGAGCAGGCTATTAAGGCAGCCGTTTCGGATTATTACACCCGCCGCGGAATCGACCCGACCCCCATCGTTGGTGAGATTCACGAATGCGAGGGCGGCAGCTGCGCTAACTGCCACTAATTAAAAACCATCAGTTCGAAACCATCCTGATGTAAAATAAAACTACGGAGTGAATAAAAAATGAAAACCAAATCCTTGGTAATTGGCGGTCTTATTGCCGCTCTCTATGCAGTTTTAACCTATGTTTCGGCCGCTTTTGGTCTCGCCTACGGACCCGTTCAGTTCAGACTCAGCGAGATACTGACCGTTTTGCCGCTATTTAGCCCCTCGGCTGTTTATGGGCTAACGGTTGGTTGCATTATTTCCAATATCGGAAGCAGCCTCGGACCGATTGATATGCTTTTCGGAACTGCGGCAACCTTTTTGGCAGCAATACTTATGCGAGTTTTGAGAGATAAGCTCCCGATTTATGTTCTGCTGCTATTCCCCGCTATCGCGAATGCGCTTATAGTTGGCGCCGAGCAATCGATTTTTGCGGGCGCCT
>JAZOXC010000130.1:0-3494 GCA_045659535.1 Acutalibacteraceae bacterium | reverse complement strand
AAGAGTGGGTTGAGGAAAACGGTAATGACCTTATCGATTCGCTCGAGCAGTCCTTCGCAGGCTCTTCGGGACTTACCTGCAATACCACCCTGGATGTTGTAGATAACGGTATCGTTGTTAAAATTTGCATCAATGAGCTCGAAAACATCCCGGCTGAGCAGAAGCAGATGCTCCAGCAGCAGTATGATGCTATGGGCAGCGTTTTTGATGGTCTTCTTGAGGGCGCTCAGACCGAGCTTCCCGAGCTTGAATACATGACCTTTAAGGTTTGCGATAAGAACGGAGATGTTCTTGCAACCATCAATGTAGACTAATATAAAGCAAAAAAATCCCCTATCCGCAACGGATAGGGGATTTTTTATACGGTTTTGCTGCCTTCGATATCCTCAAGGCTTATAACCTCATCATGTTTAATCGGTTTCCATTTAACCCTCATAAAGAGCGAGAGCACGCAAAGATAGGCATAAAGCATATCGAAAAGCGGCCAGGTTAAAAGGTAGAGAGCGATTTTGGTCTTGGAGCAATGAATATGCTTCCATTCGCGAATAACAACCAAAAGGCCCAAAAAGATATTGCCGATATAGGTCAGGAAAGAACCGAGCAAAACTCCGATACCGGTAATTATCCATTTAGATGCCTGCGGGGCGAGAATTTGTCCGTAATAAAGACCGATGCTGAGGCTTGCAATAAAGAATGCAAGGTTGGTTATCATAAGCAGCATCGCATTCGGCCAGAGATAGAAAAACATATCATAGCAAGAGAAATTTTTGCGGATGGGGCGAATAATGCGGGCAAAAAAGTTAGAAACCTTGGTGCCTATATTCAAAACCTTGCCGCAAAAGCCTTGTGCGGGCTCTTCTGCTGCTGGGGTGTAGTTATCGGGTTTTTGCTTTCCGAAGCGCTTAAACATGCCAAAAACGAGCCTATAGCCGAAAGCGAGATAGCAAGCAAGTCTACCCTTCGCCCAACGAATGCGCTGGCGGGCCAAAACCGAAAGCTGATAGGGCTGCTCATCATAAAATTCGGCAGCCTCGCAGTATTCGATTCTGCGACCTGCAACAACAAAATCCATAGTTGCTTGGGTATCCTCGGTTAGGCAGGAATAATGCCAACCATCCTTCAAAAGTTCGGATGAAAGGAGGTATCCCGTTCCCGCGATATGGGAGCCAAGTCCGAGTCGGCTGCGGGGTCGGTGAAGAGTCATGGAGCTGCGCATAAAATGAATTCCATAGTGTGCCGAGATGCAGTTGCGGTCAAAGTTTTTGGTGTTGCGGTAGCCTATAACGGCATCGCAGCCCGTTGCAAAAGCGTTGTTTATCTGCTCGAGATAATCGGTTGCAACAACATTATCGGCATCGAAGAACAGAAAACCATCAAAGCTCTGGATTCCAAAATCCTTTTCGATATTCTCAAAAAGGTATTCAAGCGCCCAACCCTTTCGAGCCTTTTCGGGACAATGGCGTTCATAAACCGTTGCACCGTGCTCCCTTGCAACGGCGGCGGTGTTATCGGTGCAGTTGTCGGCAACAACAAAAATGCGGTAGTTATCCGAGGGATACGACTGCCTGCAAAGGCTATCAACCAAAGGACCGATAACCAATTCCTCGTTGCGGGCGGCGATAATGATACCATATTTTTTATCCATCGGCGCTGGCGCAAAGGTCTTTGCCTTTGAAAAAAAGCCAACAACGGTATAAAAGCCTTTATAAAACATTAAAATCGCCAAAACAGCGAACACAATGTTTTTTATGTATTCGGTGGTTTCCATCAGAGCCCTCCATAAGAAGTAATAGACATATATTATTGTATTATAATGCCGCCCCTTTGTCAAGCAAGGGGGCGGCGATGAATAGCGGTATAAAAGGGTTGAATTTTTATTTTCATAAGCCCGTGTTTGTTGCAGTAGATATGTATAAATCCGTAACCGCGTTTCGGCAGCACCCTCGATTTGGCAACCTGCGATGCGTTAAAAAAGAGCCATCACTTGATGGCTCTTTTGTTTATTCGGATTTCGTATCCTTCATTTTTTCGCGGCTTTCGCCCGCCTTTATTTCCCAATGAATAATAAATGCAAGCAGCGCGCGGATCAGGATAACAACGCCCAAAATCGAAAGTTCTTCGAGATTATGGATGATAACGGTTTTGATAATCTCGGCGCCCATCTTAAATTCGAGCGCAAGCGAAAGCGCCTTTCCGAGATCAACAACAACATGAAGCTCCGATTTTTTTAATAGGCTTTTAATAAGCTTTATGAGTGCGCGGGCGGAGCCAACAATGATAATAAGGATGCCGATCAGCTCAAGCGTAGATGCAGATATTTCTGCGAATGGATATAGAAAATCTTTATATGCGGCTATGAAGCTCTCCATAAAAATCTACTCCTTAATCTTTTTTAATATAGGCGCTAAAACCGGAGGAATAGGTCTTTTCCCCTTGGGAATCAACCCATATTGCCTCAACCTCGGGCATCGATTCAACCAGCGCGAGTCCCTCTTCGAGCGGCAAAAGGAAAAGCGCAGTCGATAGCGCATCCCCAAGGCCCGAATCGCCCGTAACTACCGAAACCGAAATAAATCCTTCGGCGGGCATAAGGGTATCGGGGTGGATGATATGGTGGTATTTCTTGCCATCAACAATATAATATCGCTGATAGCTTCCGCTTGTAACAACCGAGGCATCGGTTATGCTCAAATATTCGATATAATCATCGCCTGTTGCGTTCTCGATGCCGATGGTCCAACCCTCGCCATCAGGCTTTCCGCCAACCGCGCGAACATTTCCGCCGAAATTAAGGATATATCCGCTAATGCCCTCGCGTTCGAGCGATAGAGCGATTTGCTCGGTTGCATAGCCCTTTGCAATAGCGCCAACATCCAAGGTCATTTCGGGGTCAAGCAGCGTAACGGTGCAGTTTTCCTCATCGATAATAAGGTTATCAATATCGGTATGCCCTGCCGCCTCGGTTAGCAGCTTTATAGGCGGAAGCGAGGCATTTTCGAGGTTATCCATACCGATGGTTCGGTAATCATGCCATAGCGAAAGAACGCTGCCCATAGCAATATTAACCCGCCCATCCGTTATTTCATACATCTCCTTGGCATATAAGAGCATATCGATAATGCGCCTATCAACCTTAACAGTTCGATGCTTTCCATCCGATAAATCGTTGATGGTGCAGAGGTTTTCGAGCCCATCAAAACGATGGTAGATGGAATATAGCTTATGATATTCCCCGAACTGTGCAAGGATATCGTCGGACACAGCCTTGAATTCTTCCTCGGTGCTCTCATATCCCATAACGGTTATCACCGTATCGAAATAGTCCATGGAATATGCGGAGTATTTGTTCTTTTTAATGCTCTGACTATCCTGCCCGTCCCCTGCGGGGAATGCCTCACACGAGGTGAGCATCAGACAGAAGCCGAGGCAAACGGTAAGAAAGCTGCATAAAAATCGTTTTTTCATAATTTCAAGTTAAACAAAAAAGGAGAATG
>JAZOXC010000129.1:0-16659 GCA_045659535.1 Acutalibacteraceae bacterium | reverse complement strand
GTTCCATCTCTATCGGAGCGCGAGGGGATAGTGCATCATCTTATGGAGTTTTTACCCGCAGGCAGTGAATTCTCTGTTGCAGATTATGTAAACTTGGCAAAAGATAAAATTTCCGAAATATATAGCCGAGGAAAGTTGCCGATATTGGTTGGTGGTACGGGACTTTATGTAAACTCGCTTGTCGATAATATTACCTTCTCTGAAGAAAAAAAGGATGATTCTCTTCGCCTTAAACTTGAGGAGGAATTTGATGCTGTCGGTGGGGAAGAAATGCTTAAAAAGCTTGCTGTGTTCGATCCCGAATCGGCAGAGCGACTTCATGAAAATAACCGCCGCAGAATTATCCGCGCCTTTGAGGTTTATTATCAAACCGGCAAAACCGCAACCGCGCTTAATGCTGAATCCAAACTTATTCCTTCGCCCTTTAATACCGTTATGATAGGTATTACTTATAGCTCCCGCGAAACCCTCTATGACCGCATAAATCAAAGGGTTGATATAATGCTCGAAAACGGCCTTTTAGAGGAGGCAGAGCGATATTGCGGCAACGAATGTAAGGGCTCGGGTCAAGCTATCGGACACAAAGAATTTGCCCCGTATTTTAAGGGTGAGTGCGAGCTCTCCGAGGCGGTAGAGACGCTAAAACGCGAAACCCGCAGATATGCCAAGCGCCAATACACTTGGTTTAGTCGCGATAATAGGATAAATTGGATATATGCCGATGAGGGAAATGTTCTCGAAGAGGCATTAAGGATTATAAAGGAGGGACATATACTTGAAGGATAAAAAGACCCGTATCAACGGCAGAAGAATTGTTTCTCTGCTGTTTGTTGCGCTTGTTCTTGTTTATTTAATCCATCAGTTGATGTCGGTATTTATGCCCCTCACAACCGGAACAGCCGTTTATTATGAGGCCTTCGATGGCATAAATACAACCGGAATTATCGTTCGCAATGAAACAATTCTAACCGCCGATGTGGGGGGAGTAAAATATTTCGTTGTAGGCGATGGCGAGAAGGTATCGAAAGACGGTATCATCGCCGATATCTATTCCAATCAAAGCGATGCACAAAAGCGAACCGACCTTAAGAATCTCGAGGGTCAGATCGAATCAATAAAAGAGGTCCAAGGCTATAACAACACCGCCGCAACCGACCTCGATTTACTCAACGGAAAAATTGATACAGCAATAATTGAGCTAATCAAAAACTGCCGAAATGGTGTTTTTACCGATAGTGAAGCGCTGGAGCAGGAACTTTTAAAACTACTTAACCGTAAGAAGATTGCAACCGGTGAAGAAAGCGATTTTAGTGCTGTTCTCGGCTCGCTTGAAGGCAGATATAGCTCAATGCTCGCTTCTGCACCAACCCCGATTAACAGCATAAAATCATCCCTTTCCGGATATTTTGTTTCAACTGCGGATGGTTATGAAAATATTCTAACCGCCCAAAACATTACCTTGATGACACCGGAAAGCTTATCCGAGTTGCAGCCCGCCGATGTTTCTCAGAATGTTGTTGGAAAAATTGTTTCCGACTATACCTGGTATGTTGCTTGTGTTGTTCCGCTCGAGCGCTCGGCAGAGTTCAAGGTTGGCGATACAGTAAAACTTAGAACAACCTTGAAATCGGCCTCCGAAATAACCTCTACCGTTGCCGCAATAAACCTCGGCAGCAGTAATGAGGCGCTTATGGTTTTTGCTTGTCAAAATATGAACGGCGACCTTGCTACCGTTCGAACTCTACCGCTCACCATCGTTACGGGTGAATACGAGGGCTTGCGTGTCAGCAGTCGCGCAGTTCGCGTTATTGGCGGCGAAACAGGAGTTTATATTATTTCGGGAATGCAGGCGAAATTTGTTAAAATAGATATCGTTCACACCGTTGGCGAGTTCACATTATGTAAACCTGCCGAAAATGGCGAAAGTGGTCTTAAACTTTATGATGAGGTTATAGAAAAGGGGAGAAACATTTATGACGGAAAAATCATTGAATGATAATTTCGATATAAATTTTGGCGAGATAAAGGCTAAAATTGCTGCAGCTGCCGAAAAAAGCGGAAGATCTCCCGATGATATAATCCTTTTGGCGGCGACCAAAACCGTATCTGCAGAGCGCATAAATTATGCAATCGATAAGGGGATTACCTACATCGGTGAAAATAGGGTGCAAGAGTTGCTTTCAAAGGATGATGAGGTCAACCCATCAGCACATCGCCATTTTATCGGCCATCTCCAAACCAATAAGGTTCGCGATATTGTTGATCGCGTTGAAATGATAGAATCGGTTGATTCAATCCGCCTTGCCGAAAAGATAGGCAGCGAATGTCAAAAACGCGGCAAAACAATGGATGTTTTGCTCGAAATTAACATCGGCGGAGAAGATAGCAAATCGGGTTTCACCCCCGATGGAATCTATGAAGCAATCGATGATTTGCTCAAAATCGAGGGCATAAATATCTGCGGAATTATGTCGATTCCGCCCGTTTTCGAAAATAATGATGAAGGACGCAAAATTTTTACGCAACTTCACAATATTTTTGTTGACATATCGAACAAAAAATTAGATAATAATAATAGATTATATCTTTCTATGGGAATGTCGTCTGATTATGAGTTGGCGATCGAATGCGGAGCAAATATTGTTCGCATTGGAACCGGTCTTTTCGGCGGCAGAAATTATCAAAAATAAAGGAGAAATAAAAAATGGGATTTCTTGATGATATCAAAAAGGTATTTTCCTCTTCCGAAGACGAGTATGAGGAGGAATTCGAAGAGCAAGTAGAAGAGCAGGGCGAAGAAGTTCGCGAGAAGCGCGAGAAGGAGACCAAGCTTTTCCGTAGCGACCGCAACAAGGTTGTTAGTTATGCTCCCCAAAACCAAATGCAGGTTGTTCTCTGCAAACCCGAAAGATATGAGGATGTTCCCGCTGTTGCTGATCACCTTGGCGAGAAGAAAACCGTTATCTTAAATCTCGAATCTGCAAACCGCGAGTCTTCGCGCAGAATAATCGACTTTTTAAGCGGCGTTGCTTATGCAATCCATGGAAACATCAAAAAGGTTGCAAACAGCACCTATGTTATCACTCCCAATGATGTTAGCCTTATGGGCGAGCTTATGCTTGATGATTTCGAAAACGGAAATATATATCTTTAATGAGCGGCAGGCGTGTAAATGGGCACGCCTGCTTCAGGCTTTTTAAAATAGGGTAATTTTAGTTTGAAAGAGGGATGAATATGTATACTGCCAACGATATAAGAAACATCAGATTTGCCAAATCCATGAGTGGATACAAACAGGATGAGGTTGATGTTTTCCTCGATAAGGTGGAAGAGGACTACAATAGCTTTGATGCAAAAATCCGTGAGCTTGAGGGTAAGGTTGCATCGCTTTCGAGTCAGCTCGAAGAAATAACTATTTCTCAGTCCAGCATTCAGAATGTTCTCATTTCGGCTCAAAAGCTTGCTGATCAGATTGTAAATGAAGCTCGCGATAAGGCCGAACAGGTTATAGTTGAGGCAAAGGTTCGCGCAGGAGATATAAACCGCGCAACCGATGAGAAGGCTGCAGAGGACATGGCAGCTGTCGCCGAGAAAAAACGCGAGGCAGAAGCTGAATATGTTCAGATTATGCAGAAAACCGCCGAGAAATCCGAGGCAATGATTTCTGCTGCACATGATAGCGTTGCACGCCAACAGCTTCTCTTTGATAAACTGAAACTCGACATTGTGAATTTCAAATCGCAGATCATGGCAATCTATAAAGAGCATATTGATTCGCTTTCAAAGCTTCCCGATGAGGTTCCGTTTGATTCTGTTCGCGCAGCCGAGGCAGCAGCCTTCGCATTCGACAGCGCTCCGAATTATAGCGCTTCGGTAGTCGAAGAGGTTGCCGAGCTCGCCGAAGAAGCAGAGCAAGAGAATGCAGTTGCCGATCAGCTTATGGCCGCCTTTGCCGAGGATGCAGCGCTAATGCCTGCCACCCCCGCCGAGGAGGAAGTTGTCGAAGAAGAACCGGCAACCGATGAAGAGCCGATTGTCGAGCCCGATGTTCCGCTCGGATTTAAAGTAACCCTCGATGAAGAAGAGGATGAAGAAGAATACTACGATGATAAGCCCGCAAGGGGATTTTTCAGACGCAAAAGATAGGAGATTTTCCAAAATTATGGACTACAACAAGACACTAAACCTTCCCAATACCGAATTTCCCATGCGCGCAGGTCTTCCGACCCGCGAGCCCGAGGCTTTAAAAGCATGGACCGAACAGAACCTTTATGAGGAACTTATAAAGCACAACGAGGGCAAACCCCTTTATGTATTACACGATGGCCCTCCTTATGCAAACGGAATTATCCATCTTGGAACCGCTCTCAATAAATCCCTTAAGGACTTCATCGTTCGCTATAAGAACATGACCGGATTCAAGGCTCCTTTTGTTCCGGGTTATGATACCCATGGTCTTCCTACCGAACTTAAGGCTCGTAAGGCTGCAGGTATGAAATCCGATGAACGCGTTTCTACCGTTGAACTTCGTAAGCTTTGCCGCGAATTTGCTGTTAAATATGCCGATGAGCAGCGCCGCCAGTTTGAACGCCTTGGCGTTCTCGGCGAGTGGGATCGCCCCTATTTAACCCTTTCTAACGAGTATGTTGCTCGCCAGGTTGAGGTTTTTGGCGAGATGGCAAACCGCGGATACATCTACAAGGGCTTAAAGCCTGTTTATTGGTGCCCCGAATGTCAAACTGCATTGGCAGAGGCTGAAATCGAGTATGCTGAGGATCCTTGCTATTCCATCTTTGTTAAGTTCCCGGTTAAAGAGGATATGGGCAAGCTCGCAGCTTTAGGCGCCGATCTTTCTAAAACTTATTTCGTTATTTGGACAACTACAACTTGGACTCTTCCCGGAAACGTTGCCATCTGCGTTGGTCCCGAGTATGACTATGGTGTTTACAAGTCGGGCGATGAATATTTCGTTATGGCTACCGCTCTTGCATCCTCTGCTTTCGAGGCTGCAGAGATTGCGGATATTGAGCTTATCGGAACTATTAAGGGTGCAGAGCTCGAATATATGAGAACTCGCCATCCTTTCGTTGACCGTGATTCCTTAGTAATCGTTGGCGACCATGTAACCTTAGAGAGCGGAACCGGATGTGTTCATACCGCTCCCGGTTATGGTACTGATGACTTTGAGGTTTGCCGTGGCTATGAAGAACTTCCCATTGTTGTAACAGTTGATGCAAAGGGTGTATTCACAGAAAACGCAGGTCAGTTTGCCGGTCTTACAACCGATGAAGCAAACAAGGCTATTGCAAAGTGGCTTGATGAAAACGGATACCTCTTCGCTCTTAAGAAGATTATCCACCAGTATCCTCATTGCTGGCGTTGTAAGCAACCCATCCTTTATCGCGCAACCGAGCAGTGGTTCTGCTCTATCTCCGATTTCGTTGAAGATGCTGTTAAGGCTATCGAAACCGTTGAGTGGATTCCCGGTTGGGGTGAGGATAGAATTAAGGGCATGGTTCGCGACCGTAGTGACTGGTGTATTTCTCGTCAGCGCGTTTGGGGCGTTCCGATTCCGATCTTCTATTGTAAGGATTGCGGCAAGGAGCTTATAACTCCCGAAACCATCAAAAAGGTTGCCGAAAAATTCCGTGAGCTCGGAGCAGATGCTTGGTATAATCTCCCGGTTGAGGAACTTCTCCCCGAGGGTGCTAAGTGTTCCTGCGGATGCACCGAGTTTACAAGAGAAACCGATATTATGGATGTTTGGTTCGATTCGGGATCTTCTCATGCAGCAGTTCTCGAAAACCGCGATTATTTAAACAGCCCCGCAGTTCTTTATCTCGAGGGTGCCGAGCAGTATCGCGGTTGGTTCCAATCTTCGCTCTTAACCTCTGTTGCAACCCGCGGCAGAGCTCCGTATAAAGCTGTTGTAACCCATGGTTGGGTTGTTGATGGCGAAGGCAAGAAGATGTCTAAATCCATTGGAAATACCATCATACCCGATGATATCGTAAAACAGTATGGTGCCGATATTCTTCGCCTTTGGGTTGCATCTTCGGATTACCATGCCGATATTCGCGTGTCGCAGGATATCTTAAAGCAGTTATCCGAGGTTTATCGTAAAATCCGTAATACCGCTCGTTTTATCTTGGGTTGTATTTCTGATTTCGATCCCAATAAGGATAAGGTTGATGAGTCTAAATACGAGGAAATCGATCGTTGGGCTCTCAATAAGCTTAATCGCCTTGTTGCCGAGTGCCGCGAGGCTTATGATAACTTTGAGTATCACATTATATTCCATGCAATTCATAACTTCTGCGTTCTCGATATGTCGAACTTCTATCTCGATGTATTAAAGGATCGCCTCTATGTTGATGCAGCAAACAGCGATAGCCGCCGCGCTGCTCAGACAGTTATGTATCGCATTTTGGATACCTTAACCCGCCTTGTTTCTCCGATACTTGCATTTACATCTGATGAAATTTGGCAGTTCATGCCTCATGAAGAGGGTCATGATACCCGCAATATCGTATTCAATGCTATGCCCGAGGCAAAGCCCGAAGAGGATACCGAGCTTATGGCTCGTTGGGATAAGATTATTGCAGTTCGCGAGGATGCAAAGAAGGCTCTTGAAATCGCAAGAAGCGAGAAGACCATCGGTGCATCGCTTGATGCCGCAGTAACCCTTTATGCAGATGGCGAAATGTATGATTTCTTAAAATCTGTAGAGGATATTTTAAAACCCGTATTCATCGTTTCTGCCGTTTCGGTTGTAAAGGGTGAGGGCGGAAGCCTAAAGGGCGATACTGTTGGCGTTGATGTTGCTCGCGCCGGCGGTGTTAAGTGTGAGCGTTGCTGGTCCTACAGCGAGTCTGTTGGTTCCGACTCCACTCATCCCACTCTTTGTGCTCGTTGTGCCGCTGTTATCAAGGAAATGGATATATAGCGCATTCTTAAGGAGGTTTTAACCTTGTCATATATATTTGCTGTTGTAGTTGGCGTCCTTGCTTTGGGCGCCGACCAACTCTCAAAATATTATGTTGCATCTAAGTTTTTCGAAACTGAATCTCGTCCCGCTATCGAGGGCTTTTTCGAGTGGAATTATGTCAAAAACCGCGGTGCAGCATGGGGAATGCTCGATGGTTATACCTGGATTTTATTGGCATTAACCGCTGTTGCAATGCTCGTTTGTGTTGCTCTGCTTGTTAAATCCGGAAAGAACAATAAGCTCCTTTTTTGGTCTATTGTTCTCATTTTAAGCGGTGGTCTTGGAAATATGATCGATCGTATTTTCCGCGGCTATGTTGTCGATTTTATCCATTTAGAGTTTATGGATTTCCCCGTATTCAATATTGCCGATTGCGTTATCGTTATCGGTGCAGGTCTTTTAATGCTTAATTTCCTTTTGGATTTCAAATCCTCGAGCAAGCAGAAAAACGAAATAACCCTGCCCGATGAAATTTTAGACGAATGATAAGTGGCATATTTTCTGATTTAGAACCCAAAAGACTTGATGTTTTCGTAAGCGAATTAACAGGCGAGAGCCGTTCCCGCGCCGCCGCATTAATTACGGATGGTTGCGTTTTGGTCTGCGGCGAGAATAAGCCTAAAAATTATCTGCTCAAGAATGGCGATGAGGTTGAAATATCAATGCCCGAGCCGATAGCTTCGGAAGCTGCACCCGAGAACATTCCTCTCGATGTAGTGTTCGAGGATGGCGATATGCTCGTTGTTTATAAACCAAAGGGAATGGTGGTTCATCCCGCCGCGGGAAATGAGCGCGGAACACTTGTGAATGCTCTGCTTTATCATTGCGGCGATAGTCTTTCGGGAATCGGCGGTGTAACCCGCCCGGGAATACTGCATCGTATTGATAAGGATACAAGTGGTCTTTTAATGGTTGCAAAAAATGATGCTGCGCATAATTTCCTTGCCGCCCAAATAAAGGATCATAGCTTTTTCAGAGAATATGAAGCGGTAGTCCATGGAATTGTAAAATCCGATAAGGGAAGAATTGAGGCTCCAATCGGTCGCCATCCGCTTAAACGTAAGCAAATGGCGGTAACAGAAAAAAATTCAAAAGATGCAGTAACTGAATATGAGGTTATAAATCGCTTTGCCGATTTTACTCATCTTCGCCTCCGCTTGCATACAGGTCGAACCCATCAAATCAGGGTTCATATGGCGTTTATGGGTCATCCTGTTGCGGGAGATCCCGTTTATGGTCCCAAAAAGGTGGCAGGTAAGGGAATACTCGAGGGTCAATGTCTTCATGCAAAGCGCCTCGGATTTAATCATCCTAAAAATGGCGAATATATGGAGTTCGATAGTGATTTGCCCGAGTATTTTAAAGCATTTTTAAATAGTATAGGAGATCAGTCCAATGGCTAAATTTAGCGGTATTCTGCTCGTTACTGATATTGATGGAACCCTCATTGGAGGCGAACCAAAGATTTGCGAGTATAACGCGAAAAAAATCAAATATTTTATCGAAAACGGCGGTTTTTTCACTATAGCAACCGGTCGATGCGTTGATGCTTGTCGTGAGATTATCGAGGGTGTAGAACTTAGCGCTCCTGCCGCTGTTTTAAACGGAACAGTTCTTTATGACTTCAAAAACGAGAAGGTTTTAAAAAGTTCAGAGGTTGATGATGTTGTTCGTTCTGCTGTTTATAAATACATGCAGAATCCCAACCCACTCGTTGGCCTTGAGATTCATAGCCGCGATAAGGTTCTCGATATTTCGGTAACCCGCGAGGTAGAACTACATAATTTCTATGAAAATCTTAAACCCATATTCCTAACCATGGATGATGCTATGGAATATGGCTGGAATAAGGCGTTTTTTACCTGTGAAAAAGGTTATACCCGCGATGAGCTCCGTGAAGAGTTTATTAAACTGGGTGTTCCTGCGGAGCAGCTCCTATTTTCAAATGCCTATTTGGCTGATGGTATTCATGATTACCTCGAGGTTGTTCCTAAAAGTGCCGATAAGGGAACAGGAACAAAGAAGCTTGCCGATCTACTCGGAATAGATATGAAAAATACTTTTGGCATCGGAGATTTCTATAATGATGTTCCGATGATAAAGGTTGTGGGTTGCTCTGCAGTTGCTGCTGGCGCTCCCGATGATATTAAAAAATTGGCTGATTTCGTATCATCAACGGTTGATGAAGGCGCAGTCGGACATTTTATTGACTATATAGAAGAAAGGATGCAAAATGATGAAAATTGAAGAAAAGATAGAACTTCAAAAAATTGCAACAAAGGTTAGAATGGGTGTTATCGAGGGAGTTTATAATGCCAAATCCGGTCATCCGGGCGGTTCGCTCTCTTCTGCCGATTTATTAACCTATTTGTATTTCAACAAAATGAATGTTAACCCTGCAAATCCTAAGGATGAAAATCGTGATCGCCTTGTTCTCTCGAAGGGACATGCTGCTCCCGTTCTTTATTCTGTTTTAGCTCATAAGGGTTATTTCGATGTTGAGATGCTTAAAACTCTTCGTCATGTTGATTCCATTCTTCAGGGTCACCCCGATATGAAAAAAATCCCCGGTGTTGATATGTCCTCGGGCTCTCTTGGTCAGGGTGTTTCGGCTGCTGTTGGTATGGCTCTTTCGGCAAAGCATTTTGGCAATGATTATAAGGTTTATGCTCTCCTTGGCGACGGTGAAATCGAAGAGGGTCAGGTTTGGGAGGCTGCAATGTTTGCATCCCATAAAAAGCTTAACAACCTTACCGTTATTGTTGATAATAACAACCTCCAGATCGATGGTACTATTGATGAGGTTAACTCTCCCTATCCGATCGATGAAAAGTTCAAGGCTTTCGGTTTTGAGGTAGTAGTTATAAATGGTAACGATTTAGATGAAATCGATGCCGCAATGCAGAAGGTTGGAACCTTCGATAAGCCCTATGCAATCATCGCAAATACCGTTAAGGGTAAGGGTGTTTCGTTTATGGAAAATCAGGTTAGCTGGCATGGTTCTGCTCCCAATGAGGAACAGTATAATGCTGCTATGGCAGAGCTTTCGGATGCTCTTGCTGCGCTTTAATGGAGGTAACTAAAATGGCTGATATCAAGAAAATAGCAACTCGTGATTCCTTTGGTAATGGTCTTGTTGAACTTGGCAACGAGCGCGATGATTTCATCGTTTTAGATGCAGACCTTGCTGCTGCAACCAAGACCGGAACCTTCAAAAAAGCATTCCCCGAGCGCCATTATGACTGCGGTATCGCAGAGCAGAACATGGTTAGCATCGCTGCTGGTATTGCCGCAACCGGCAAGCGCGTTGTTTGCAGCACTTTCGCAATGTTTGCTGCAGGTCGTGCATATGAGCAGGTTCGCAACTCTATCGGTTATCCTCACCTTAATGTTATAATCGGTGCAACTCATGCAGGTATTTCGGTTGGCGAAGATGGTGCAACCCATCAGTGCTGCGAGGACTTGGCTCTTATGAGAACCATCCCCGGTATGACCGTTATTAACCCCGCTGATGATACCGAAGCAAAGGCAGCACTTCGCGCAGCCTTCGATCATGATGGTCCTGTTTATATCCGCTTTGGTCGTCTTGCTGTTCCGGTTATCTTTGGAGATGACTATAAGTTTGAAATCGGCAAGGGTATCGAGCTTCGCGAGGGTAGCGATGTAACCGTTATTGCAACCGGTCTTCTCGTTAGCGAGGCGCTTGAGGCTTATGAAACCTTAAAGGCGGAGGGTATCTCGGCTCGCATTATCAACATGCCTACCATTAAGCCGATCGATGAGGAAATCATCATCAAAGCTGCAAAGGAAACCGGCGCTATCGTAACTGCAGAAGAGCATACTGTTATCGGTGGTCTCTATAGCGCAGTTAGCGAGGTTGTTGTTGCCAATGCTCCCGCAGTTGTAGTTCCTGTTGCCGTTAATGATGTATATGGTCATTCCGGTCCCGCTCCCGTTCTTCTCGATGAGTTCGGTCTGCGCGCAAAGGATATTGTTGTAGCTGCAAAAACTGCAATTTCCAAAAAATAATTTTAATACTAAAACCCCGATTTTTATCGGGGTTTTTTGTTTTTTAAAATAGCATTGACAAAGTATTTTTACTGTGGTATAAAGAAGGCAAAGTGTGAATATCGGAGGTAAAAAATTATGAGAAAATTCAAAAGATTATCAACACTTCTTGAAATGTCCAATAACAATACACCCAATTTTGAAACCTTCAAAAAATATGTTGATTTAATTGCGGCTTTTGGATATGATGAGCTCTATTTGAGCCTTACCGATGCTTATAAAATGGATGGAGAGCCCTATTTTAATTATAAGCGCGGCGGTTTCACAAAGGAAGATTTCAAGCGCATGGAGGCATATGCAAACTCCAAGGGACTTGAACTTATCCCCAATATCCAAACCCTTGGCCATTTAGCGTTCTTAGAGCGTCATTTCTGCTATACCGATATTCTTGATACCCGCGAAATTTTAATGGTTGGAAACGATCGCGTATATGAACTTGTTGATAAAATGTTTGCAACCATGTCCGAGGCGTTAACCTCCCGCCGAATTCATATAGGCTATGATGAAACCTATGGTCTCGGAACAGGCAATTATTTCAAGCAAAACGGTTTCCGCGACCGCAAGGAAATATTGCTTGAACACCTTAAAAAGGTTGTTAAAATAGGCGAAAAATATGGCTATACCTTCGAAATTTGGCATGATATGCTAATCGAAAAATTCCAAACAACCGTCACCCCAGAAGTTGTTAAAGCCGCACTTCCCGAAAGTGTTAAGGTTTTCTATTGGAACTACCGCGAAAACAGAGAAGATGCCATTCGCGAAAATCTCGCAGAGCTCAAAGAAAATGTTGGCAGCTATGATCAAATAACCTATACCGGCGCTGCCTATAAAATTAATGGTCTATCTACCCAAAACGATTTTAGTATCTCCCGTATTTTGCCGCAGATGAAGGTATCGAGCGAGCTTGGTATCAGTCAGTATCTCGTAACCGTTTGGTCGGATCGCGGTGCTTGGGTTAACAATTTTGCTGTTTTGCCGGTTCTCTTTACCGCTGCCGAATATGCAAACGGAAACTGCACCTGCGCTGAGGATGTAGATAAGCAAAAATTCTTCGATATCGTTGGCGCTAAATTTGATGATTTCATGTCGCTCGACTATCTTAATAACCCCGACAAACAGCCCTCAAAATATGTTCATAATCGCTCTTTCCGCGTGTTTGTTGAGGATATGCTTGTAACTGGATATGACCTTCTCCACGATGAAAAAATGAGCGATTGGTATGAAATCCTCGCCGATGATTATGCTCGCGTAGAAGCAGGTGAGTTTGGTTATATTTTCGAAATGGCAGCCTCCTTTGCTCGAACCTTGTCGATTAGAGCAAATCTCGGTCGCACCATCCGTGCCGCATACAAAAATGCCGATAAACAGGCACTTTCCGAGTGCCTCTCGCGCCTTGAGAACCTAAATGATTCTCTCGGTGAATTGATAGACACATTCTATTATTATTGGCGCAAAACCAATGTTGGCTTCGGAAGCGAAATTAATCATCTTTTCCTTGGTGGTCAGGTGGTTCGAAACGATTATATAATGCGAGTTATCCGCGATTATATCGAAAATGATATTAAAATCGATGAACTCGAAACCGAAACTCTGCCGCCAAGCATAGACCCGCAGTATGATGATGACACTCTGTTTGTTTATGATTTCCCTTGGCTTTTAACCAATAGCAATCTCCAATAACCAAAAATGTCCCCAAACAAGGCGTTTGGGGGCTTTTCTTTTTGAAAAGAAATGTTGAAAAGATTGCTATATAGTAGTATAATATAATAGAATTTATATATATTTTGGGAGGTGAGAGCAATGAAACGCTGGATATTATCGAAATATTCCAAAGAACTCGTAAATAATTTAGCCGAAGAATGCGATATTGAGCCGATTTTGGCGCTTATTGCTGTTGCGCGCGGATATAATGATGCCGTGTCGCTTGATGCTTTTTTATCCTGCGAGGATGACCTTGATGACCCGTTTGCTCTCGCTGATATGGAAAAAGCAGCAGAATGTGTTAATGCTGCTATAGATGAAGGCAAACTGATAGCGGTCTATGGCGATTATGATTGCGACGGTGTAACCGCAACAGTATTGCTTTATACCTATCTTAAATCTCGTGGCGCAAATGTTGTTTGCTATATTCCGAATCGTACCGATGAAGGTTATGGTATGAATCGTGATTCCATAGATAAGCTTTATGGTATGGGCGCAGGTCTTATAATCACCGTTGATAACGGCATAAACGCAAACGATGAAATTGATTATGCAAACAGTCTCGGCATCGATGTTGTCGTAACTGACCATCATATCCCTGCGGGCGATCTGCCCTCGGCTATTGCGGTTGTTGATCCGCATAGGTCCGATGACCATAGCGAGTTTAAGGAACTTTCGGGTGTTGGTGTTGCATATAAGCTCGTTTGTGCCATGGAAAATGCCGTTCCCGAGGAGCTTCTACCGCTTTATGGCGATTTGGTGGCTCTCGGCACCGTTGCCGATGTTATGCCACTTCGCGGCGAAAACCGCATTTTTGTTCGCGAGGGATTAATGTTTATAAACGATACCTCTCGTATCGGAATGTCGGCTCTTATAACCGTTGCGGGACTCGAAGGAAAAACCCTAAAAGCGGGCAACCTTGCCTTTAATTTAGGACCTCGCATCAATGCTGCAGGTCGAATGGGCGATGCTATGCGCGCCGTTAAGCTGCTTTGCAGCGATAATACCGAGGAAGCCTTCCGCATCGCAAACGAGATTGATTCCGAAAATCAGGCTCGCCAAAAGATTGAGCAAGAAATCGAAAAAGAAGCAATTTCCATCATTGAGGAGCATGGTTATCATCATGATAGAATTGTTGTTTGCGCAGGAAACGGTTGGCATAAAGGAATTATCGGAATTGCCGCTGCAAGACTTGTTGAGCGTTACGGAAAACCTGTTATCATCCTTTCGTGTGAGGATGATATAGCAGTAGGCTCGGGCAGAAGCGTTGATGGCTTTTCGCTCTTTGATGCTATAAATAAGGCCTCCGATTTTCTTATAAAATTCGGCGGTCATGAACTCGCAGCAGGTTTAACTCTTAAAACCGAGGATATTGATCTGCTTCGCGAAACCCTTAATACATATGCTAGGAAGCAGCCGCTTGCCGCTCCGCAGATTATACTTGATTGTAAACTCCGACCTGAAGCTCTTTCGATTGATTTAGGAGAGGAACTTGCAGCGCTTGAGCCTTTCGGCAAGGGCAATCAAAACCCGCTCTTTGGTATTTATTCGCTGAAGATTGAGCGCATAACCCCCATTGGAAACGGAAAGCATTTAAAACTGCTTTTTTCTCGCGAGGGTTCGGTTGTTCAAGCGCTTCTGTTCGGAAAAACCGAGGAGAATTTCCCGTTCTTAATTGGCGATACGGTTGATATCGCCGTAAATATTGAGGTTGGGGAATTCAGAGGCGAAAAGAGCTTGAATGTAACTATTCGCGAGATTCGCCCATCCGGTCAGAGTGAGGTTGATATCGAAACCGCCGCTACATATAGCGATTTTATCCGCGGCTTCTGTCGCGACACCTCTCCGATTCGCCCAACCCGCGAAGAAATTGGTCTTGTATATAGGTGCCTTGCTACTCCGGTTAGCAAAGCGCTTGTAGAAAATAAACTTACCGGTCGTTTATCGGTTGGCAAAATCCGAGCAGCCTTTGATATTTTGGGCGAGCTTGGACTAATTAAGAGTGAAAAAATCGGTAATAATACCATTCTTTCGCAAATCGAGGGAGTCAGAAGCGACCTCGATAAATCTTCCATTTTATGTCGTTTGAGAGAAGGTGATGTTGACTAATGGATGAAAAGTATTTAAAGGATTATCTAAAACTTGAAGAGATGTTAAAAGAGCAGGGAGGATACGACCTGCCGAAAATCAAACGCGCATTCGAAATTTGCACCGAAGCTCATAAGGGTCAATATCGTTTCTCTCATGAGGAATATTATATTCACCCGCTCGCTGTTGCCGAAATCCTTATTATAATGGGAATGGACAACGAATCCATTATTGCCGCATTGTTGCACGATGTTATCGAGGATACCGATGTAACCCACGAGGATGTTGAAAAAGAATTCGGAAGCAGCGTTGCAAACCTTGTTGAGGGCGTAACCAAGCTTGGAAAAATTCAGTTTACCTCAAAGGAAGAATTCCAAGCTGAAAACCTTCGCAAGATGTTTATGGCGATGAATGAGGATATCCGAGTTATCATAATTAAACTCGCTGACCGACTTCATAATATGCGAACCCTCGATGCTATGCGTGAGGACAAGCAGCGCGAAAAATCGGTTGAAACCCTCGAGATTTATGCCCCGATAGCCCACCGCTTGGGTATTCGAGGAGTAAAAGAGGAGCTCGAAGATCTTGCAATTTTGCATCTTGATCCCATAGCTTATAAAGAGGTTGAGGAGCTGCTTTCAAACCGTAAATCCGAACGCGAAGAGAATTTAAAGAAAATTCGCGAGCGAATCGAGCAGCATATTCGCGAGGTTTTGCCCTCTACAAACGTTCAGATTGAAAGCCGCGTAAAATCAATTCACGGCATATACCGAAAAATGTATATGCAGGGCAGAGATTTTGATGAAATTTATGATATCTACGCCGTTCGAATCATAACCGATTCGATAGCCGATTGCTATAATATCTTGGGTATTATGCATGATATGTTCCGCCCGATTCCGAATCGTTTCAAGGATTATATCTCTACTCCCAAGCCTAATATGTATCAGTCGCTGCATACAACAGTTATCGGCCGCGAAGGAATTCCTTTTGAAATTCAAATTCGAACATTCGATATGCATCATACCGCCGAATACGGAATCGCAGCGCATTGGAAATATAAGGATGGTATCAGCGGAGCCAGCCGCATGGATGAGCGTATTGCTTGGGTTCGCCAAATTCTCGAATCGCAAAACGAGGATGAAAACGCAAACGATATTATCCAAACAATCAAAACCGACCTCTCACAAGAGGATGTTTTTGCGGTTACCCCGAAGGGTGATGTTATAAATCTTCCTGCCGGATCGACCATAATCGACTTTGCTTTTGCAATCCATTCAGCGGTAGGTATTCGCATGACCGGTGCCAAGGTTGACGGAAGAATAGTCCAGCTTAGCCATGTTATTAAAACCGGCGAGATTATCGAGATTATAACCACTAACGCACAAAACCATGCCCCCAGTCGAGATTGGCTTAAGATTGCCGTAACCAACCAGGCGAAAGCAAAAATCCGCGGATGGTTCAAAAAAGAGCGCCGCGCTGAGAATATCGAGGCGGGCTCAGCCGAAATCGAGCGCGAATTTTCGCGCAACGGCATTATTCTCGCGCCCGAGGATATGGAGGAGTTTTTATCCGAGCTTGCTCGCCGCCAGCATCTCTCGAGCATAGAGGATTTTTATGCCGCAATAGGCTATGGCGGTATCATTCTTTCAAAGATAATGCCGCGTATTAAGGATGATTATAATAAACTCGTTAAATCCCAAAAACCTGTTTTGGTTGAGGATATTGTTAAGCCCGTTGCGAAGAAGTCTTCGAGCGGAGTTGAAATTGAGGGTATTGATAATTGTCTTATAAAGCTTTCAAAATGTTGTTCG
>JAZOXC010000128.1:0-1298 GCA_045659535.1 Acutalibacteraceae bacterium | reverse complement strand
GTCAAGTGTTATAATGCTGTTGTATTAAAGGATAATATTAGTAATTTTTATTTCTTCAGAAGTTTTAGTTCTACGAAAAGGGGGAATGATCTTGAACTTTCGTTTATCCGATACTCAAAAAGAGATGATTCGAACTTTAACGATAGCTATGCCGGTTTTAAGAAAAGAGCTTGGTGTTAGTCAAACCGATTTAGCACACAAAGTTGGTCTTAGCCGCCAGATGATTTCGCTTATCGAGCGTCAGCAAAACCCAATGACTTGGACTCAGTTTTTGGCAATAGTCTTTTTCTTCAAATCGAACAACGATTTTGAAAAAGGCAAAAAAGCGGTCGCAAAAAAATGTCCTAACATCGTTGAGCAGTTGTTGTTGCTTGAATTTGATATGAACAGCTACGAGAAGAGGAGGAAAGGTCATGATAATTAATCTTATAAAAGCCAAGCAGATGTTCAGCCTAACTCTGCCGCATAAGGTTAAGGGTCAATATTGGGTAACTGATATTGATGACAACGGAAAACCCAGAGATCTTATCAGTGTTGAAGCTGTTGGAGGCCAATGGGTTGTTAAGAGCAATAAATCGGTATTTATCTTGGATTCCGAGAACAAACCCATCGAAAATACCGTTTTGCGCCCATCTAATTTCTTTAATCTAAAAATTGCAGGTGGTGGAGAGGTTGTAAAACTCTTCACCGAAAGCATTGATGATAGCCGTCAAACTTTTAAAAAGTTAGTTGTTAGAGGCAAGTCATCATTTAGCATTGGCCGAACCGAGGATAACAATCTTTGCTTCGAAAACAAGTTCGTTTCAGGCAAGCATGCTAAACTCGCTTATGATGGAAACGCTTGGGCTATTTTGGATGCGGGCAGCACCAACGGAACCTATGTAAACGGATACCGCGTTGTTTCCAAGAACCTTGTAGCAGGCGACCATATCTACATCATGGGTCTGCGAATAGTTGTTGGCCATAATTTTTTAGCTATCAACAATCCCGATGGCCTACTGAAAATAAACACTCCTGCTCTTGCAGAATACATACCGCAGCCGGTTGACTCATCTGTTGAGCAGGCCGAGCTTCCCGCAAAAGATTATTTCTTCCGTTCTCCTCGTTTCCATAGAGAGATCGAGAGAACCCAAATAACAATCGACCCGCCTCCGCAGTTGCAAAAGACCGAAACCGTTCCGATGGCTTTAATGCTCGGTCCTTCGCTAACTATGGGCATGACCTCTATCAGTACCGGCATCCTTTCAGTTAGTAACGTTTTATCCAATGGTGGAAACATATCCCAGGCGCTACCAACC
>JAZOXC010000127.1:0-5248 GCA_045659535.1 Acutalibacteraceae bacterium | reverse complement strand
GCACAATAAGATAAGGAGGATTCAAGGATGAAAAATTTCTACGATGCTCCCGAGTTTAAGATTCTCGAAATCAAAACCGATTCCGAGATCTGCGGTCCCAGTCAGGCAGAAATAACCAACCCCGGCGTTGGCGATCCTGATGGCGATTTGATCTAACTCAAAAAAATAACCCCTGTGGCTTAGGCCATGGGGGTTATTTTTTTATATCAAAAACTTGACTATATAGTAATTTTTTACTATAATATAATATGTATAAATATATTTTTGCAATACTTTCAACAAAAAGGCAAATTGCAAAGGAAACAAGAGGTATTTTTATGAAAAAACTGCTTAGCATCCTCCTGTCGGCTATGATAATTATGAGCGCTCTTTCGGTGCTTATGATTCTTCCCGCCGTTGCAGAAGGCCCCGTTAATCTCATAACCAATGGTGACGGTTCAATGGGTTATTGGTCGGAAAACGGCTATGAAACCGCTCCCCATGGCACCGAGAATTGGGGTATGATAGTAGCAACCAACCCCTATGCTTGGAGAAGTGCAGGCTATAACGCAAGCACAATGGCAGCCTATTCAAATGCCGATTTCTATTGGCAGCATACAGGCGTATTTGCTGCGGCTCATCCCGCACCTGCCGCCAAGGCTCCCTCCATTCGTGCAAACAAATGGAACCAAACTATGCAGGATTTCAAAATTGAGGCAGGCAAGGCATATACCGTTTCGCTTGATGCAACCTATATTCCTGTCGCATCTTCCGCAAACTATACCGCTTGGTTCGATGTTGCGGTTGTAAACAAGGCAGGTCAGTTCGTTGATGCCGTAAGCAATAGATTCGCGGCAGTAACCGGCAAAACCTATGACCTTTGCGACTCGGGCGATGACACTTATAAAACCCTTGCTGTAGACACATCTTCGGGCAATGTTCCTACCTTTGAGTATAACGGAGCAACCTATTGGGATTTCGGTGATTTCAAAACCTATTCCTTCACCTTCGCCGCAGACGATGTAATTAAGGATTATAAGCTCACCGATGCAGACGGCGACGGATATTATGATGTTACCCTCGCAATCCAGAACAATTCGGGTCTCGTTGTTGTTTTCGACAATGTAACCATTTATGAGGATGCTTCGATTGTTTCGGGCGAAGGCGGATATATTTCGGGTGATATCAATGCCAAAACAGGCGATAAATTTACCGTAACCGCAACTCCTTATTACGGAAACACCTTTGCAGGTTGGTATTCAGAGAGCGGATTGGTTTCAACCTCTTTAACCTATTCCGGTGTTCTCGGCTCTACCTTAACCGCAAAATTCAATGTTTATAACCAAATCCCCGATGGTAGCTTCGAGGTGAATAACGGCGCTGCCCTCGAGTATTTCAATGCTCGCACTCCTGCCGCAAACAGCGGTAAGAATACCATCGCTAAGGTTCCCGCAGGCAGCAGCGCACTCCATGGAGCAAATGCTCTCTATGCTGCTCCCGCAACCGCAGCTAATACCAACTGCGACCTTATCTCTATGCCGGTAACAGTTGAGAAAAACAAGAAATATGTAATGCATCTTTCTTATTATTCTGTTACCGATGCTCAAGCAGGTTATGTAGGCGTTCATGCTGATAAATCATGGACAAACGGCTGGACCGCAGGAACAAAACTTCCCGCATATACCTTCCATTGGGAGGTTGAGGGAACAACCAATAAAGCCGCTTGGACTGTTGAAGGCGGTGCACCTGCCGATGGCATTACATATACCATCATGCGCAAACAGCTCCATCCCACCGTTGGAGCAGGAGCAGATAGATGGATTGATTTCTGGTTAGTATTTGATGTTGGCGAGCAGGAAACCATTTTCGATGCCGATTCGAATACTGCAACCATGCAGATTCTCTTTGGTGTTGCAAACTCCGCAACCAATAAATATTATATCGATAATGTAAGCTTCTGTGAAGCCTCTGCAACCGATTACAACAAGGTTACTGTTACCGCAGGCGAAAACGGAACTGTTTCGGCAACCGCCGAAAACAATCCTCTCGACTCGGTTTATTATTCCGATTTAGCAGGCGGAAAGAGCGGCTCTGCCGCAACCACCGTTGATGGTTCTGTTGCATATGCTTATATGCATGATGTTAAGACCTATACCGCAACCGCAGATAACGGCTATGTTTTCAGCGGCTGGTATGATGCATCGGGCAAACTCGTTTCCGAGAACGCAACCGAAACCTTCTATATCGAGGGTGAATATACCGCTCGCTTTGCTGAGGGAAGCATCTGCGAAGATGGCGGCTACATCATTAGAAATGATGATGGAACCGTAACCGCAAAGCCCTATTACGGCAATGTGTTCCTCGGCTGGTATAAGGATGATGTCCTTATGTCCGAGAATGAAACCACTCCCGCAAATCTCTTCTATGTTGCAAAATTCGCATATAACAACCAAATTAAGGATGGCGACTTTAAGGTTGGTGATGGTATTGCCGCTTGGACCGATGTTAAGCTTTCGGCAATGAACTTCTCGGCAACCGAGGGTAAGGATGATGCCTATGGTATGAAGGCAATCACCAGAAGCGATGCTCTCATGTCGGCAAAATATCCCGTAACCGTTAAAAAGGATACTACCTATGTAATGTCCTATAATATGCGCATAAACTCCTATGAGGCAACTGGAACATCAACCCCGGTTTACGGAATGATGGTAGCAGGTAGCACAAGCGGAGCAAACACTTGGGGCAACTGGCCTGCACTCGGATCCTATTGCATAACCTTCCGTGCCTCGGATGATCACGGAAAGTTTATAAAGTTCGAAAAATTCGATTCTGTTGAAAATTATCAGATGTCCCTTAAGAAGATTGTTGATGCTTGCGGAAACGGTTGGCTCGATGTTACCGTTGAGTTTAATACCGGAAACGACACTACCACCTCCACAGATGGCAATATGTTCGCTTCTTCCGATACCGCAACCTTCTATATGGCAATGGGCACCAATAAGTGCAAAACCGATATCGACTATGATAACTTTAGTTTCGCAGCGAAGAAGTCTGTAGCCTATGAAGGCAAAGAAAATGTTCGTGTTGAGCAGGTTGGTGTTTCGCCCATCGCAGCAGGACTCGAATATAACTTCCGCCTACTCAAGGCCGATGGCGTAACCCTTAATACCGTTAAGTTCAACGGCGAGGATATAACCGCTGTAAACGGCATTTATACCGTAACCTTAACCGAAAATAGTGTTATCTCGGTTACCGCATCCAACGATGATGAATATCCCGAGCAGGGCAAGGATTTCGATGGAAATCCGCTTGATCGTTGGGATATCCCGCTTTATAACATCCCCGTTTGGGAAGGAAATACCGTATATCAGGAAAATATCCTCTTCTATCCGGGAAGAGAGAGCGCAAAGCTTCTCTATCCCATCGATAGCGTAGTTTCGGTTCGTTCTTATAATCTCGAAACCTATTATGTCAAGGGCGTTGACTTTGATATAATCGATGGCGAGTTTGTATTGCTTGAGGGAACTTCTATTCCCGTATTCCCAACCAAACCGCTTCTAACTGAAGAGGATGAGGAATATACCAACAGCAACAGCAAAACCTCCGATTACGAGGGAATTAAGGTTGCAAGATATTGGGAATATGATACCTGCAACTATGCTCTTTCCATCACCTATACCCATAGTGATGTTTGGGAGGATGGCTATCAGAAAACCGCACAAGGCTCCTTGACCGATCAGCTGACCTCGGTTATGCAAAAGCTCGAGAATGGCGAGGATGTTCATATCGTATTCTATGGCGACTCCATGACAAGTGGTATGAGCGCCAGCGGCGGTCTTTATAATGTTTATGATGCTACCAATACCGGCGCAACTGTTGGCTATGGTTGGTGGCTCCCGCCCTTCACTCCCAACTGGATGACCCTGTTCGTTGAGGGCTTAAAGGAACTCTATCCCGAGTCCGAAATAACCTGGGAAAACCTCTCGCTCGGCGGTCAGACCGCTGCTTGGGGTGCCGCAAATATTGCAGCTCGCTATGAGCTTCTCGAAACAGAACCCGACCTCTTCCTCATTGGCTACGGAATCAATGATGATGGTAAGGGCAATGTAACTAAGGATGCCTTCAAGGCAAGCACCGCTCAGATTATTGATTTCATCAAGAACAAGAAGAGCGATACCTCGATTCTTCTCTATGGCGGAAATGCCGTAAACGATGCTATCAATATCTATGAACAGGCAACCGAAAAGCTCTTTGCTGATGCCTTAATGGAACTTGGCGAGGAATATGATGATGTTGCTGCAACAAGCCTAACCGATATCTATCTCGATATCGCAAACAGCAAAGAGCCTGCCGACTATATGGCCGACCTTGGTGTTCACGCAAACGACTTTGGTTGCCGCATCTATGCTCAAACAATGCTAACTGCTATGACTGTTGCTCCCGAGCTTCCCGGCGAACCCGGCGATTTCGATAGCGATAAGATTAATATTAGCGAGGTATTAACCGCAGGAACAGGTGTAACCGCAACCATCGAGAAATATACCGATGCAGAGAAGACCGCAAACGGATATGATGCCGCCATGGGCGATGGCTACCTCAAGGTAGTTGCAAACCCCGCTGCAGGACACCTCGATATCGGTTTCCCCGTTGAGCTTGTTAAGGGTAACCAGTATCTTGTTCATTTCAAGCTTCGCGTTCTTTCGGATGGCGCAAACTATAATGAAAGCGCTTTGGCAACAAGCAGCCGATTTGATTTCCGTGTTGATACCAAGGCAGCTTCTTGGTCAGGTTCTCCCGCAGGACTAAAGGGAACCTCAACCATCAACCTGGGCTATGGCAATGTTCATAAGGGCGGAAACGACCCGCAGGGCGCATTCTTCGCAACCTGGTTCTTAAACGGCTATGATGCATATGGCTATGTTGATTGCTATATGGTTCTCGACACAACCGATGTTGAAACCCAAAAGGCATTTGTTAATATCGGCCTGCGCAACGGTGGCGAGTTCGCAGTTGATAGCTTCAGCTTTATCAATGTAAACGATTTGGCACCCACCATGATAGGTGCAATGCTCGATGTTGATGGCTCTACCGTTCATTATGTAACCGGCGTTGATCTACCGGCATATGTTTCTATGAACCGCGTAACAACCCATATGATTGCCAAATATTTCATAGATACCAAGTATCCCGATCGCGCATTTGATTTCGACTTCAAACTTAAGGAAGCAGGCTTCGCATCCATGCGTGCCGATGCCGATAGCCGTGTTCT
>JAZOXC010000126.1:0-5359 GCA_045659535.1 Acutalibacteraceae bacterium | reverse complement strand
AGAAGGGCAAATGGTTCACAGAACTACTAAAAGCGCAGGAGGAAATCTCTCGCGAGATATATGGTTCGATGGTTGGTAAAACCTATCGCGTTCTCTGCGATGGAGAGGGAAGAGTACCCGGCCGTATGGCGGGCAGAACCGATGGAAATGTTGTTATCGAATTTCCCGGTGATGCTTCTATGGAGGGAAAAAGCTTCCTAATCGAAGTAAAAGAATTAACAAATGTGCTTTATGGCACAATTAAAAACTAAGGAGAAATTAAAATGAACGCAATTGAAGTAGCAAGACAGTTAGGTGCCGCAATCCAGGCGGATGAAAGATACGAGGCATATGTTGCCGCAAAGAAGGCAAACGATGCTGATACAAACCTTCAGACCCAAATAGGAGAGTTTAATCTCCTTCGCATGTCGCTCGAGCGCGAATTATCAAGCGAGGAAAAGAGTGATGAGCGTATTCGTGAGTATAACGAGAAGCTTCGCAATCTCTATGGCGAGATTATGAAGAGCGAAACCATGACCGCTTATAATAATGCTAAGGGCGCACTCGATGAGCTTGTAAACGATGTTAATATGATTATCACCATGTCGCTCGAAGGTGCGGATCCCGCAACCTGCGATCCTCATGCAGCAGGCTGCACCGGCAGCTGTGCGACCTGTGGTGGTTGCCACTAATTTTGAGAAAAATCCACTTTAGGGGAGTGTAAATTTTGGGTCAGTTATCTCCGATGATGCGACAGTATCTCGATATCAAAGAGCGAAATAAAGACTGTATCCTTTTCTTCCGTTTAGGCGACTTCTATGAGATGTTTTTCGATGATGCAAAGCTTGTATCCGAGGAACTCGAAATTGTTTTAACGGGTAGGGATTGCGGTCAGGAGGAGCGCGCTCCAATGTGCGGTGTGCCGTATCATAGCTGCGAATCCTATATCGCTCGACTTGTAGAAAAAGGCTATAAAATAGCAATATGCGAGCAGGTTGAAGACCCGGCAACAGCCAAGGGTCTCGTTAAGCGCGACATCGTTAGGGTTATAACCCCCGGAACCATAACCGAGGAGAGCATGCTTGATGAATCGAAAAACAACTATCTTTGTGCGGTAGTATTTTCCGGATCATCGGCGGGTGTTTGCTTTACCGATATTTCGACAGGTTCGATGAATGTAACCGAGATTTCGGGCGATAATCTTGAGGCTCGAGTTTGCGATGAGATAGGCCGCTTTGCCCCTAAAGAGGTTTTGTCTTCGGGCTCGCTCGAAACCTATAAGACCCTTTCTGAATATATAACCGAGCGTATTGGCGCTATGCATACTCCGCTTTCTGCCGCTGATTTCGAAGCAGAGCATTGCGAGAACATCCTTTGCGAGCACTTTAAGGTTAATAGTGTTCGCAGTCTTGAACTCGAAAAGGAATCTCCCGCCGTTGCAGTTGCAGGCGCGACCCTCGGCTATCTCTATAGAACCCAATTAAATCACATTTCGGCTATCACCAAGCTGAATGTTTATGCCCAGTCGCAGTATATGAAACTTGACATTTCGGCTATTCGAAATCTTGAGTTGTTCGAAACAATGCGCGGCAAATCAAAAAAAGGCTCGCTTTTGGGCGTGCTTGATAAAACCAAAACTGCTATGGGTAAGCGCCTTATCCGTGGTTGGCTCGAGCAGCCGCTTTTGCGTATTGCCGAGATAACAGGTCGCCATAACGCGGTTGATGAATTAGTATCAAACTATCTAATGCTCGGTGAACTAACCGAATATTTAACCGGAATTAAGGATATGGAGCGCCTTATTTCCCGCATAGTTTATGGAACTGCAAGCGGCAAAGAGCTGTTAGGTCTTGCCGATGCCGCTGCCCATTTCCCCGCGATAAAGGAGGTTTTAGCCTCCGCTTCGAGCCGACTTCTCCGCGATATAAACGATCGACTCGATACCCTTTCGGATATCAAAGAGCTTATCGATAATGCCATAAGTCCCGATGCTCCCGCGATTGTTCGCGAGGGCGGCATCATCAAGAAGGGCTATAATGCCGAGGTTGATGAACTGCGCCTAATTATAGAAAACGGTGCTCAGTTTATATCCAATATCGAGGCCCGCGAAAAGGAAAGAACCGGAATTAAAAATCTCCGCGTTCGTTATAATAAAGTCTTCGGATACTATATCGAGGTTTCAAACTCTTATCTCGATCGTGTGCCCGAGGATTACATACGCCGCCAAACCCTAACCAATGGCGAGCGATTTATAACCGATGAGCTAAAAGCGCTTGAGGGAAAAATTTTAGGCGCTAAGGATAGGGTTAAAACCCTCGAGTTTAATCTATTTGATGAGATTAGAAAAACTGTTGCAGCCGAGCTGGTCCGCGTTCAGACAACCGCTTCTGCTGTTGCAACCCTCGATGTTTTATGCTCCTTTGCAAATGTTGCAAACGCCAATTCTTATTGCTGCCCAAAAATCAATACCGATGGTGTGCTTTCGATTACCGGTGGTCGCCATCCGGTTGTTGAGCAGGTTATAAAAACTCCGTTTGTATCCAATGATACTCTGCTTGATAGCGGAGATAATCGTTGCGCACTCATAACCGGTCCGAATATGGCCGGTAAATCGACCTATATGCGCCAGGTTGCAATAATAACACTCATGGCGCAGATAGGAAGCTTTGTTCCTGCGCAGTCGGCTAATATCGGTATTGTTGATGCTATATTTACCCGTGTAGGCGCATCCGATGACCTTTCGATGGGTCAGTCAACCTTTATGGTTGAGATGAGCGAGGTTGCCTATATTCTTAAAAATGCAACCAAAAACAGTCTTATCATATTCGATGAAATCGGTCGCGGAACCGCAACCTTCGATGGTATGTCGATTGCGCGCGCAGTTCTCGAGTATGTAGCCGATACCCGCCGTATCGGAGCAAAGACCCTATTCGCAACCCATTATCACGAGCTCATTCAACTCGAAAACGAGATAAAGGGCATTAAAAACTACAATATCGCCGTTAAAAAACGCGGCGATGATATAACCTTCCTTCGCCGAATCGTTCGCGGAGGAGCCGATGATAGCTATGGTATCGAGGTTGCAGCGCTTTCGGGTATTCCCGATAAGGTTATAACCCGTGCCAAGGCTGTTTTGTCTGAAATTCTCGGAAGCGGAGTAACCATTACCCGCGAAAATATTAAAACCGATGCATTCCTGCCGCTCGAGATGGAGTCGGCAAACGAAATCTTATCCGATCTAAAGGCTGTTGATGTTAACACTTTAACACCCATAGAGTGTATGAGTATGCTTCATGATTTAGCGGATAAGGCTAAAAAACTCTAAAAAAGTGAGGTGCAAAAATGGCAAAAATCAATGTATTGCCCCGCCAGGTTGCTGAGCTTATAGCTGCGGGTGAGGTTGTTGAGCGTCCGGCTTCTGTTATAAAAGAATTAGTAGAAAACTCGGTCGATTCAGGCGCTACCGATATAACCGTAGAGATTCAGCGCGGCGGAGTAACCTATATGCGTGTTACCGATAATGGCTGCGGTATTGCGCCCGATGAGGTTAAAACTGCCTTTTTGCGCCATGCAACCAGCAAAATCAAAACCGAAAACGACCTTAATTCGATAGGAACTCTTGGCTTCCGCGGCGAGGCTCTTGCTGCTATTTCATCGGTAGCAAGGGTTGAGATTTTAACAGCTGTAGAGGGCGAGAGCGGAACCCGTTATGCCATAAGCGGCGGGGTAGAGGAGGACTTCTCCGAGGTTGGTTCCCCTAAGGGAACAACCATAGTTGTTCGCGATATTTTTTTCAATACCCCTGCGAGAATGAAATTTTTAAAGACCGATGTTGCCGAGTCGAATGCTGTTTCGGCAATAATCGATCGCATAGCTCTCTCGCATCCTGAGATATCCTTTAAATTCATTCGCGATGGCAAGAGAACCCTAACTACAACCGGCGATGGAAAACTCGCCTCGGCTATTTATGCCGTTTTAGGACGTGATTATTATTCGGGTCTTATTCCCGCAAGCGGTTCGCAGGATGGTGTTTCGGTTTCGGGATATGTTTGCAAGCCCGTATTGTGCCGTCCGAATCGAAATGGCCAATATTTCTTCCTCAATGGCCGACTTGTGAAATCTGGAACTGCTATGGCAGCTCTTGAGCAGGCATATAAAAACAGCGCAATGGTTGGAAAATTCCCTTATTGCGTTCTTAATATAACCGTTCCGTTTGAAACCGTGGATGTAAATGTTCACCCTGCTAAAACAGAGGTGCGCTTCACAGATGAGAAATGGGTTTTCGGCGCGATATACTATGCTGTTAAATCTGGTCTTATGCAGGGCGATACCCGCCCCGAACTCACACCCAAAAAAGCAACTCCGAGATTCGAGCATATGACAGCGGAGCAGTTCCGCCAAACCGCAATAACCGAAACTCCTGCGCGTGAAGCGAAGGCGCCCATTCTTCCCGAAAAACCTGTTGCGCCCGCTCCGCGAGTGTTTAAAACCGATTTATCTACGCATGATAGCAAGCCGCTGATTCTCTCCGATTCGGGAGCAGAGGTCTTTTCTGCTATAATCAAAAACACTCCCAAAACATCTATCTCAGAACCCAAACCTGTTGAGGTGAAGAATGAGGAGCCGATAGCAGCACCTGCAGCTCCAACAAAGAGAGAGGAAGTAATAGAAGAGTCCGCTCCGATTGAGGATGTTAAATATATCGGCGAGGCCTTCTCAACCTATATAGTAGCTCAAAAGGGTGATTCGCTTTATCTTATCGATAAGCATGCCGCCCATGAGCGCATCATTTTTGAAAAACTAAAAAATTCGATAGAACCCGAGCGCCAGCTCCTTTTATCCTCGGTAGCTGTTTCGCTTACCGGCGATGAGCATACCGCTATAGTAGAAAATCTTGACCTCCTGCAAAATTTCGGTTTCGAGGTCGAGGATTTTGGCGCGGGTAGTGTTCTTGTAACTGCCGTTCCTGCAGTTTTGGCAGATGCGGATATAAAATCCGTTATAAGCGAAATTGCCGAAAGTCTTATAAAAACAGGCGATGTTGCGCTCTCGCGCCTCGATGATATTTATCATATCGTTGCCTGCAGAAGTGCTGTTAAAGCAGGAAACCTTTCAACTGCATATGATCTTAAAAATCTTGCAGAGAGGGTTCTTGCCTCGAATGATATTATGTATTGCCCGCATGGTCGTCCTGTTGCTATGAAGCTTTCAAGGCGCGAAATAGAAAAACAGTTTGGCAGGATACAATAATGGAAAACATGAAGAAAATACCGCTTGTTGCCGTTGTTGGACCAACCGCATCGGGTAAAACAGGGCTGGGCATTGCTCTTGCAAAGGCCTTGGGCGGCGAGATAGTATCGGCCGATTCGATGCAAATATA
>JAZOXC010000125.1:0-20795 GCA_045659535.1 Acutalibacteraceae bacterium | reverse complement strand
AAATTAACGGAATAAGCAAGATGGTTGAAAATGATGCATATTGTAATGATATTTTGCTTCAATTGTCTGCCGTTAAAAATTCTATCACAAGCTTATCAACGCATATTTTGGAAAATCACTTATATATATGCGTTGCCAATGATTTGGAGGATGGAAACTTCGATTCGATTGATGAGCTGATCAGCTTGTTCAAAAGATTTAACCAATAGGGAGGTGAAAAGAATGGAAAAATTCGTTGTTTGCGAAAAATGCGGCGCAATGGTTAAGGTTTTAATCGAATGCACCTGCGAAAACTGTGGAATTAGATGCTGCGGCGAAACTATGAAAGAGATTTCGGCCGATGAAGCAAAAAAACTTTTAGAGAATAAATAATTTTATATACTCGCTTTTTTGCGAGCCTTATCCAGATTAAAAGATAGCAGATGCCCTATGGGTGTCTGCTATTTTCTTTTTCTTGCAATCCGAGTCGTTTTATGGTATAATTAGTTAACAAAATGAACTATTTTTAGGAGGGCGGCGCGAATGTTTTTGCTAAAAAAGCTATATTGTAGGGCTTTTCAGCTGTCGCTTCGCGCTATGCTGCCGTTTTTGCCCTATCGAGAGCCGAAAATTATCGGCTCTGCCGCCGAGGTCTCATCCGTTTTGGAGGGAGAGGGAGCAAGGTCGGTTTTAATAGTCAGCGGTAAAACCGTTTTAAAGAACGGACTTTTATCGGCACTTGAGAATTCGCTGACCGAGAGCAAAATAAAGTATAAAATCTTTGCCGAAAGGCAGCCCGACCCAACAACCGATAATATTGAGCATGCGCTTGCCGCTTATATCGAAAACGAATGCGATAGCATAATAGCGGTTGGCGGCGGCAGCGCTTTGGATTGCGCCAAGATTTTGGGCGCTCGGGTAGCCTATCCGAAGAAATCAATTGGGAAAATGAAGGGTGTTTTAAAAATTCGCCGCAAAATCCCAACCCTTATAGCTATCCCAACAACAGCAGGCTCGGGCAGCGAGGTTACTCCTGCGGCGGTTGTAACCGATAGCGAAACCCACCATAAATACGCAGTTATGAGCTTCCCGCTCATCCCGAAATATGCGGTGCTCGATGCCGCCATGACCTATACTCTGCCAAAAGGACTCACCGCAACAACCGGTATGGATGCCCTTACCCATGCGGTTGAGGCTTATATCGGTCGTTCAACAACCCGCGAAACTCGACTCCTTGCTTCCGAATCGGTAAAACTGATTTTCGAAAACCTCTATGCCGCATACAGCGATGGAAATAATGCCGCGGCGCGCGAGAATATGCTTCTTGCATCCTATAAATCGGGCATAGCTTTTTCTAAATCCTATGTTGGCTATGTTCATGCGGTTGCACATTCGATTGGCGGAAAATATGGCGTTCCTCATGGGCTTGCAAATGCGGTTATATTGCCCTCAATGCTCGAATATTATGGCAAGAGTGTTTATAAAAAGCTTTATCGCTTGGCGGTTTTTGCGGGTCTTGCGAATGAAACCGATAGCTATGAGACTGCCGCAAAAAAGTTTATAAGCGCTATCCGCGAGCTGAATGAAAAAATGGAAATCCCCCAAAGAATAGCAAGTTTAAGACATGAGGATATAAAAGAATTGGCGGCAACCGCCGAAAAAGAGGCTAATCCGCTCTATCCCGTTCCGAAACTTTTGCAAAAGAACGAGCTTGAAACCTTTTATAATTTGATTGGAGAATATGATGAGAAAAATTAAAATTGTTGCCGACTCCTCGGCAGATATTATGAGTTTAGAGCGCGCCGATTTTGCGAGCTCGCCCATGAAAATCATAACCGCCGAGCGCAGCTTTATCGATGATTCGGAGCTTAATGTTTCGGAAATGGTCGAGTTTATGAGCCATTATAGCGGAAAATCACAGACATCTTGTCCTAATGTTGAGGATTGGATCGAAGCCTTTTCGGGCGCCGATGATATCATCTGCGTTACAATAACCAGCGCCCTTTCGGGCAGCTATAACTCGGCTTGCGTTGCAAAAGAACTTTTCGAGAGCGAAAATGAAGGCAAGCGAGTTTTTGTGCTTGATTCGCTTTCGGCCGGTCCCGAAATCTCGCTTATCATTAAAAAACTCGAGGACTATGTAGAGTCGGGAATGACATTTGAAGAAATCTGCGAAAAAATAACCGAATATAAAAAATCAACCGGACTTATCTTTATGCTAAAGTCGCTTAAAAACCTTGCAAACAATGGTCGCGTTTCGCCCATAGTTGCAAAAATCTGTGGTATTGCGGGCATTTGCATTGTTGGAAAGGCGAGCGATGAGGGAACACTCGCTCCCGACCATAAATGCCGCGGCGAGGTTCGCTCGCTCGAAACAATGCTCTGCGACCTCGAAAAGCTCGGCTTCCGCAAAGGCAGAATCAGCATAGGCCATTGTGAAAACGAGAGCGCAGCCGAGCGCTTTAAGGAAATGATAAAATCAAAATTCGAGCAGGCAAAAATTGAAATACATAAACTCGGAGGACTTTGCAGCTTCTATGCCGAAAAGGGCGGAATGCTCGTAGGCTTCGAGCGCGCATAAATCGAAAAAACCCAACTTTTATGTTGGGTTTTCTTAATAAAAGCATAGATTTGTATTGTTATTATTGCGGCTTTGTGATATATTCAATTAAAAGAAAAGAATGCGAGGTATTTCTATGATAAAGGTAATTATGTTCGGCGATTCAATTCGTCAGTCCTATTGCGGCGGAGTTAAAGAAAAATTAGGTGCTGATTTCGAGGTTTATTATCCAACCGATAACAGCCGTTTTGCAAAATATACCCTTCGCCAGATTTTCGAGGAACGTGAAAACCTAAAGGATACCAACATTGTTCATTTCAACTGCGGACTTTGGGATATCTGCAATCTTTTTGGAGATGGAACCTTTACAACAGAACAGGAATATATCGATAATATGCTTCGCATTGCCGATATTTTGCTCTCTAAATGCGATAAACTCATCTTCGCAACAACAACCCCCGTTCGCCCCGAAAACTTCTATAACGATAATAAGGACATTATCCGCTTCAACGAGATAATCGTTCCGCTGCTTCGCGAAAAGGGTGTTATGATTAACGATCTTTATACTCCAGTTGCCTCCGATATCTATCGCTATATCGCCGATGACAACCTCCATCTGAGCGAGGAAGGCGTTGCTATGTGTGAGGACTTGGTAACCGCCGCTATCAAAAAGGCAGCCGAAGAGCTTAAATAGGAAAGATTTTATGAAAAAGTTTTTAATTGTTGTTGATATTCAGAACGATTTTGTAAACGGTGCTTTGGGAACACCGGAGGCAATCGCTATAATACCCGCCGCCGAAAAGAAAATTCGCGAATGGGATGGCGAAATTTTTGTAACCCACGATACCCATTTCGAGGACTATATGGATTCATCCGAGGGCAAAAAACTGCCCGTTCCTCATTGCATCAAGGGAACCGAGGGCTGGAGCCTTAATGCCCGCATAGCCGAGGCGCTTGAGGGCAAGGATTATACCGCAGTCGAGAAGATAACCTTCGGCTCGGTCGAGCTGCCGCGGCTTATCAAAGAGGCAGCAGGGGACGAGGATTTTTCTATAACTCTTATCGGTCTGTGTACCGATATATGCGTTGTATCCAATGCGCTCTTATTAAAAGCCAATTTCCCCGAAGCGGATATTTCGGTTGATAGTGCATGCTGCGCCGGAGTAACTAAAGAGAGCCATAACGCAGCCCTCGAGACCATGAAAATGTGTCAGATAAATGTTATCTAAAGAAAAAAGCACAGGCTTAGAGCCTGTGCTTTTATATTTTTAAGATTTCGTCAAAGCTTGTTTTTAAAAGTTTTCTTATAATGATGATTTCGTCGGGGTATAGGTGGCGCTGTCCAACCTCGATTTTTGCTAGAGCACTACGGGTGATATCGCATCCCTCGGTCTGCAGACGTGCCGAAAGCTGTTCTTGAGTAAGCCCTGCCGCCTCACGCAAAATGCGGATGTTGTTTCCGACCTGCGTTTCAATTTTTTTGTTCATATATAGCAACCTCTTTGCACTTATTTAAGAACATTTTTCTTGACATAATTATAAGGCAGATATATAATTAATTTGCACTTATATAGGTGCAATATAATTGTGGGGTGATTTCTATGCCGTCAATATTAATAATTGTAGCAATTTTTTGTTTTGGTATGGCTATTTTTGGTTTTGTCAATGGTGCTAACTCCAAGGCAAAGGAAGCCGAGAAGATCGTTGCGGAGAAGAACGAATTAATGACCCGTTTAGATTCTTCAAGACCTCTTTTTGAAAAAGTATTAAAAAATTTAAACGAAAAGTATGATAAGCGTAAGGATTATTACGGTATTTCAATTTTTCACAATGATGAAGAATTAATGTGCTGTCAAGTTCAAGGCTTGATTGAGGTTAAACTCGATAATTTTGATTATGAGAAATACAGAGCTGAAGTAGCTAACTTCCTTTTCTCAATTCCTGATAGAGTAGAATGTCACGGTCATCCATTATCTATTGTTCCGCTGCTTCCTATAAAGTATGATGAAGTTGCATATTTCACAATGATTGGTGATGTGCAATATACAACCGAGGTTTCCGGCGGAGAAGTTAAAGTGTCGGGCGGCGGAAGCTCTATAGGTGGCGCTGTTGTCGGCGGCATTATTGGCGGCGGCGTTGGTGCAATAATCGGTAGCCGCAAGGCTGTAACCTCCGAAAGTAATGGAATACATTCGGAAACTATAAAGCATGATAACCGTCAAACTCTTATAAAGTATGTAGACGGAAGAGAGCAGAGACACGGAAAAGAATGGTATTCCCGCTTTATGGACATTATGCCCAAAAAAGAAAAATCCTATATTGAGTTTAACCGCGAGAAGGATAGTGCCGATCTCGAAAAGCTCAAACTTCTCAAGGATATGCTTGACCAGGGTCTCATAAACGAAGAAGAATTCAAGGCTAAAAAAGAAGCATTATTATAATAAAACTCAAAACCCGAGCAAATTTCTTGCTCGGGTATCGTTTTGTGTATAAAAAAATCGTTTTGTGCATTTACTTTTAGCGCCGCGGGTGCTATACTCGTGATATAGAAAGGGGATAGCGCAATGAATATTTTAACCCATAACGAAAAGGATTTTCTGCTCGATGGCAAACCCTATACCATTATGTCGGGTGTTATACATTATTTTAGAACCGTTCCCGAGTATTGGGAGGATCGCCTTTTAAAACTCAAAGCATGCGGCTTTAATACGGTTGAAACCTATACCTGCTGGAATCTTCATGAGCGCCGTGAGGGCGAATTTGATTTTAGCGGCAATTTGGATATCGAGAGATTTATTTCGCTTGCTGAAAAATTAGACCTTAATATTATTATTCGCCCCGGTCCCTATATCTGCGCCGAATGGGAGTTTGGTGGACTGCCTTCTTGGCTTCTTCGCTATGATAATATTTCTCTGCGCTGTAACGACCCCCTCTTTTTCGAAAAGGTAACCCCTTATTATAAAGAACTTTTCAAGCGAATCCGCCCGCATCTTTCTGTAAACGGCGGTCGCGTTTTTATGATGCAGGTCGAAAACGAATACGGTAGCTACGGCGTTGATAAGGAATACCTTCGCAAAACCGCCGAAATCTTCCGCGAAAACGGAATGGATTGCCTGCTCTTCACCTCCGATGGAACCAATCCCTCGATGCTCGGCGGCGGAACTCTGCCCGAGCTTTTATCGGTTGCAAATTTCGGTAGCGCGCCTAAAGAAAAACTCGGCAAGCTAAAAGCCTTCAAACCCGATCAGCCCCTTATGTGCGGCGAGCTTTGGTGCGGTTGGTTCGACCATTGGTATGAAGAGGGACACGACCGCAAGACCGAAGAGGTTGCATCTATGATCGATGAATTCTTCGATATCGGCGGCTCCTTTAATTTCTATATGTTCCATGGCGGAACCAACTTTGGATTCCTAAACGGCGCGAACCATATGGGTGGCACCTATCAGCCAACCGTTACAAGCTATGATTATTGCGCTCCCTTAACCGAAAGTGGCGATACAACCGAGCTATATAACCTTATCCGCGAGCGCATAGCTAAAAGAAGCGGCAACCCCATCCCCGATATCAAAATCGAGAACTCTAAAAAAGCGGCCTATGGAGTTGTTGAATTAACCGAATCCGCACCGCTCCTTTCAAACCTCGATAACATATCGAAGCCGGTATATAGTGTTAATACCAAAACCATGGAGGAGCTCGGTCAGGACTTCGGCTATGTGCTTTATTCTACCGAAATCGATGGACCCTTCGAGGAGCAGGAGCTCGAACTCGTAAAACTGCATGACCGTGCGCATATCTTTATAAACGGAAAGCTTGCAGGTATCCGCGAGCGTAGTCGCCGCCGTGACGAGATAAAAATCGAAATCGAAAAGGGCGAAAAAATAAAGCTCGATATCTTAATCGAGAACATGGGTCGAGTAAATTATGGACCCAAGCTTCTTGATAAAAAGGGAATAGTAGGCGGCGTTATAATCGGCGCTCGCTACCATTTCGGCTGGAACCATTATAGTCTCCCGATGGAGGATTTATCGGGACTTGAGTGGACCGCGGCCGCGCCCTCATCAATGCCAACCTTCTATAAAGGCACACTTAATATCGAAGGCGCACCTGCCGATACCTTTATAAAACTTTCGCGCTTCGAAAAAGGCTTTTGCATGATAAATGGCTTTAATCTTGGTCGTTTTTATAATTCCGCAGGTCCGCAGAAAACCCTCTATGTTCCCGCGCCGATACTACGCGAGGGCGAAAACGAGATAATTGTTTTCGAATCTGACCGTTGCGAAAAACCCGAGGTATCATTCCTTGATGCACCAATTTTAAAGTAAACAAGGCGAGGCATTATATGAAAATCAAGGCAGCAATTTTTGATATGGATGGAACCCTTGTCGATTCCCTATGGTTTTGGGAAATGTACTGGGAAAAGCTCGGCAAAACCTTTTTAAATATCGATGGTTTTCGACCGAGCAAAAAGGATGACAGCACCGTTAGAACCATGACAATGGTCGCTGCCATGGATCTCATCCATAAAAATTATAATATTGGAAAAACCACCGAGGAGGTTTTGGATTTTGCCAATAAAGCTATGGCCGATTTCTATCGCTATGATGTAACGGCAAAGGATGGCGTTATCGAGTTTTTAGAGCTTTTAAAATCCAAAGGCGCTAAAATGTGTGTTGCAACCGCAACCGCAACAGAACTTGTTGAAATTGCTATGGAAAGCTGCGGAATCCGCTCCTATTTCGAGGATATTATCTCCTGCGCTACTATAGGCGCGGGAAAGGATAAACCCGATGTTTTCATAGCGGCAAAGGAACTGCTCGGCAGCAGCATGGAAGAAACCTTCCTTTTCGAGGATTCCTATGTTGCCGTTAAAACTGCAAAGGAAATCGGCATGAAAACGGTTGGCATCTTCGATAAAAATGCTCCGTTCCCCGATGAACTGAAAGCCACCGCCGACTATTATATAGCCGATGGCGAAACCATGATGAAATTCGCATAAATAAAAGACACAACCGATATGGTTGTGTCTTTTCTCATTTATATTTTGCCTTTAATAATTCTTGCCATTTCACGGCTTAAAATTTTTCTGCTATCATCATCAACTAAAGAGAATCGGTTGCCATCGTTTGGCGTGCTTAAATAGTTCCAAACACAGTAAGGGATATCATTTTCTTTTAAAACGGTTATAACATCGCGCATCCAATTCTCGCGGTATTTTATATTAGCATGGCGAATAGTTCCAAATTCGCCACACCAGAGTATCTTATCTGGATTAGTCGCAATAAAATCAGCAGCCCCCCGAAGTGAATGGCGAATATAGTTTAAATCCATTCGGGAAACCTTATAGAAATCTTCTTCCCCAAAAACAACCTTTTTATAGTCGTTATAACGCTCAATGTCGCAGGGGTAGGGCATTTTTCTATTGTAGTATAGCGGTAAATGTTGCAAAACGCCCTGCTGATGAGTAAACTCAAACGGATCGTAGGTATGGAAGGTATAGATAATATTCGGATCATCAAAAACCCGTAAATCTTTTAAGGTTTTCGGGTCATTCCAACAGGTAGAGCCAATAATCAGAATTCGATCCTTGTTAAGAGCGCGTAGCGCATTAACTGTTTTCTCGGCAAGAGCATTCCATTTTTGGGGGTCAACATCGCGAACCTCATTTAAAAGTTCAAAGGCAATAGAATTATCACTATGATATCGCCGTTCAAACTCTTTCCAAAGGTTAATAAAACGGAGTTGCAGGGTATCGTCATCCAAAAGTTCAACATCTTCCTTTATATCGCAATAGTTTCCTATCGCCTTATGTAGATTGAGAACTATATTAAGACCATACTTTTTGCACCAGCCAATAAAGTTATCAATATGCGAAAAGATTTCTTCTCTATAAATTCCCGGATCACTTTCAACAACAATTTGGTCAAAGCCGAGTCGAATATGATCCATTCCAAGCTTCTTTATATATCGAATATCCTTTTCGGTAATATATGAAGCGAAGTGCTCCATATCTCCAATCGTAATCGGAAGTCGGCGGTCTTCGGGCAAAACATTAAAGCGCTTATAATTGGTGAGCCATCCGCCAATACCCATTCCATGTTCAAAGCCTACAAATCTTTTCAAAGAAATCAACCTCTTTTCGAGGTTATTCTAACATAAAAAATATGCAAATACAATAAAAAATCTTATCAGTTTAAAACCCAAATTGCGAAATTCAAATACCCCGCAAACGAAACCCAAACCGCATAGGGAATCTGCAGATATGCCGCGGTCTTGTTGATTTCTCTATACTTAATTATGGTTTTAATTACAAGATAGAGCAATACCGTGAGCCATAAAAATGCGAATAAAAAAGCCCTCAGATTGAAGAAAATAATGCTCCAAGCAAAATTAAAAATAAGGCTTGCCGCATAGGTGGATAGCGCTGATTTTTTATCCTGCTTTCCCGATGTTTGGTTTAGAGAAATCATGGCCGCGCTGATTCCCATAAGGATATATAAAACCGACCAAACAATAGGGAATAGAATTGATGGCGGGGCGAGGGGAGGCGTTTTTATTTCGGAATAAAAATCCATTCCTCCGCCGCTTATAAGCGCCGAAAGCCCGCCAATCGCGAGAGCTGTTCCGATAAAGAAAATATATGCTTTTTTACTCGTTTTTATATTCATCACCCATTAAAGTATATCCGAAAAAATATAATATTATGTTTTTCGGTTTTCGGGAATAATAAGAGCGAAAGGATGATGAAAATGATATCAAAAGACACAATAAAACTGCTTCGCGAATGTGATTCGGGAATCAAAATGGGCATAGCCTCAATCGAGGATGTCCTCGGATTCACAAAATCCGAAACTCTAAAGGATATATTGGAAAAAAGCCGAAAAGAGCATATAGAGCTTGGCTTTGAACTCGAAAATCTGCTCAGGGAGTATAATGATGATGGCAAGGACCCGGGCGCTATCGTTAAAGGAATGTCTTGGTTTAAAACCAATGTCAAACTTGCCATGAACGAATCCGATTCAACCGTTGCCGATCTTATAACCGATGGCTGCAATATGGGGATCAAAACCCTAAACCGCTATCTAAACGAATATGAAGCAGCGAACGAAAAGGCAAAAGATCTTTGCAAAAATATTATAAAAATCGAGGAGCGCTTACTCGAGGATTGCCATAGCTACCTATAGTTCATTTTAAAAAAACCTTGTTTTTTTACTCGTTTATGGTATAATGAACCAAACCGAAATTGGTTTGGAGGAAAATAAATGAAAAAACAAAACTTTTGGCAGTTTATAAAATTTACTCTTTTTTCCCTCTCGGCAGGTGTTATCCAACTTGGATCATATGAGCTGCTAAAACTCGCGCTCAAAAACCAGGCTTGGTTCTATAACCTAAAACCTGATTTCTTTTTTGAAAACCCCGCAGCCTTCCTTCATGGTGTTGCATATTTGATTTCGCTGATTCTTTCGGTTGTTTGGAATTTCACCTTCAACCGCCGCTTCACATTCCAGTCAGCGGCAAATATCCCGATTGCAATGCTTAAGGTAGCAGGCTTCTATGTTGTGTTCACTCCGCTGTCGCTCTGGCTCAGCTCTTGGGCGGTAAATGGCGGATTCAATGCCGATATAGCCCAAATTCTAACCATGGCAGCAAACCTTGTTCTCGAATATTTCTTCTGCAAATTCGTGGTTTACCGCGGTCAGGAATATAATCGACAAGAGGAAAAATAAAATCGATAAAAACTCTGCAATTTTTTTGGAAATTGCAGAGTTTTTTTGTTGTTTATCGCGGGGGAATGTGATATATTAAAAGGGTAATTAAAAGTGAGGTGCAGTTATGAAAATTTTCGATATGCATACCCATGCCATGGCGGGCGAACCGGCCCCCGAAAAACTACTTGCCGAACTCGAAAAGGCAGGTATCGAGGGTGCTTGCGTTTTTTCAAATCGCCCCTATTATCCCTATAGCGATATAGGAACCGAATTCGATGAGCGAATGAATGAGGTTTTAGCTTGGTCAAAAGGGTATGAGAACCGCATTTTCCCCGTTGTTTGGATTCATCCCTATGAGCCCAATATTATTGAGAATATTCACAAAGCGGTAGAAAAAGGTGTTTGCGCCTTTAAAATTATATGCACCGATTTTTATGTATACGAGGAGGAGTGCCTTCGCGTTCTGCGCGAGATAGCCTCGCTCGGCGTTCCCGTTTTCTTCCATTCGGGAATTTTATGGGATGGTCGTGTTTCCTCAAGCTATAACCGCCCGATAAATTGGGAGGCGCTTATTAGCATCAAGGGACTTCGCTTCTCTATGGGTCATTGCTCTTGGCCTTGGATCGATGAGTGTATTGCGCTTTATGGAAAATTCCTGCATTCGCTTCGAACCGGCAATACCGCCGAGATGTTCTTTGATATAACTCCGGGAACCCCCGAAATCTATCGCGAGGAGCTCTTAACCAAACTTTATACCATCGGCTACGATATCGGCGATAACATTATGTTTGGAACCGATGCCTATTCCGATAATTATAGCGCTGATTGGGCAAATAAATGGCTCAAAATCGATAAGAAGATACTCGATAAGCTTGGCATCAGCCGCGAATGTCGCGAAAAGCTCTATTATAAAAATATGATGAGATTTTTAGGCAAGAGCGAAGAAACCGTAACCCATGCCGCCCCCGATACCGATAACTCAAATGCTTGGTCGGGAGTGAATCCCGAGGTTGGGAAGATAGCCGAAAAATGGTATAAAAAGCTCGGCTTCCCGAGCCGCTTCGATAAAGAGTTTTATGCAGCCCTCAAGGAAATTTCGGTTTCCGATGCCGCAACAGTCGAGGATTTCAAAAACGGTACCGATGGCAAACGAAATCTCATAACCGCTCTCTGGCTTTGCGAGGGTCTAAAGGCTCGCTATGAAGAAAAAGGCATCCCCGAGGAGTATCTGCTCGATACCTTATCCGATCTTGTTATTTGGTGCGAAACTTGGAGCGAGCTTAAGGGCGAACTCTATCTTGGCGAGAACGAGTGGCTCGCGCGCCATCTTGATATGAAACTAATAAAGGTTGGTCGCCTTCAGTATTGTATGGCGGGTAGCGAGCATCCTATCCCCAAATATGCGGTGGCCAAAAACGATAACGTTTTAGAGGTTCATATTCCCGCTGTGGGACCGCTTATGGCAGATGAGTGCGCTATGTCGCTCTCCGAGGGCAAGGCCTTCTTCGCAAAATATTTCCCCGAATTCGAGTATAAATACCGCACATGTCATTCGTGGCTTTTAGATCCAACCCTAAACGAGGTCCTAAAGAGCAGCAGCAACATACTCAAATTCCAAGAATTCTTCGATATAACCGAAACCGAGCCCGCCGATGATATTCTTAGATATGTATTTTCGTGGGATACAGGCCGGCATAACCTTGCGGGAAAAACCGCCGAGGGAAGTCTGGCAGCGGCAGTTAAAAAGCGTATAGCCGAGGGCCGAGATTTCTATTGCGGCATTGGTGTTATTAAAGACTAAAAGGGGAGAAAAGGGATGCATGCCATAGTTTGCGTTGATAGCCGCGGCGGTCTATCCTTTATGGGGCGGCGCCAAAGCATGGATATCGCTCTTGTGAGCGATATTTTAAAAAGCGTAACCTCGAAGCTCTTTATGAATCCCTATTCTAAATCGCAGTTTTCCGAGGGCGATATAATTGCCCGCGAGGATTTTTTATCCGCTGCAGGCGAGGATGATTATTGCTTTTTGGAAATCGATGATATTACCCCTCATTTAAAAAAGGTAAAAACCATAACCATCTATTGCTGGAACCGAGCATATCCCTTTGATAAATCCTTGCCGCTCGATGAGCTAAAACCCGATTGGCAGCTCGTTTCGGCATCGGAATTTAAAGGCAGCTCCCATGAGCGAATAACCAAAGAGGTGTATAAGCTATGAAAAGAATACTCGCTCTTCTCTTATCGCTCTTAATCGCTTTTTCGCTTTTTGCCTGCTCGGGCGAAACAGATGAAAAGCCGAGCTCCGATATTTCGAGTTCTTCAGCATCAACCGAAACCGATTTATTAAGCCTTAAATATTCGGGAACTCCGTATTACACACTTGGCAAATCCTCGTTTACCGATAAGGAGAAGAACAGTAGCTCCTTCGAGCAGTATTCTCCGCTCGATAACCTTAACCGACCCGGTGTTGCGTTCGCTCTTATCAGCATCGATATAATGCCAACCGAGGACCGCGAGGGAATTGGTCAAATAAAGCCTGCGGGTTGGCATACCGTTAAATACGATATAGTTGATGGCAAATATCTCTATAATCGTTGCCACCTTATCGGCTTACAGTTAGCGGGCGAGAACGCAAACGAAAAAAACCTCGTAACCGGCACCCGATATTTTAATGTCGATGGAATGTTGCCCTTCGAGAATATGGTTGCCGATTATGTTAAAGAAACAAAAAACCGCGTTCTCTATCGCGTAACCCCCATCTATAATGGCGATGAGCTTCTCTGTCGAGGCGTACTGATAGAGGCATATTCGATAGAGGATAGGGGAGAGGGTATCGATTTTAGCGTTTATGTGTTCAATGCTCAGCCGGGAATAGAAATAGATTATAAAACCGGCGAAAGCCGCCTTTCGGGCTCTACTGTTTCGAGCGATAAGGGTGGCAGCGAAGAAACATATACCTTTATCCTAAATACAAATTCTAAAAAATTCCATCTGCCCAATTGCAGCAGTGTGGAAAAGATAAACGAAAAAAATAAAGAGGTTTATGAGGGTCCGATATCGGGTCTTTCGGAATATTCCCCCTGTGGAGCCTGTAAACCCTTAGAGGCGCAAAAATAATGGAACAAAATAGCTTTAAAAAGGGAATAATGAACGGTCTGCCGATCTGCATCGGATATTTTGCTGTATCCTTTGCTTTCGGTATTTTCGCCGTTGGCTATGGCTTCTCGGCGCTCGAGGCGGTCTTAATTTCGATGACCAACCTAACCTCTGCGGGTCAGCTCGCTGGTGTGCCGATTATAGCGGGCGGGGGAACCTTGGCCGAACTTGCGGTATCGCAGCTTGTTATCAATTCTCGATATGCGCTGATGTCGGTATCGCTATCCCAAAAACTTTCCCGCAAGGTAAAGCTCTATGAGCGATTCCTAATCGCCTTTGGCAATACCGATGAAATTTTTGCGGTTGCAACCTCGAGCATTCGCCCGGTCGGTTCGCGCTATATGTATGGTCTTATTATAACCCCGCTGCTCGGTTGGGTAGGTGGAACCCTCTTTGGCGCCATTGCAGGTGATGTTCTTCCCGCAATCGTAGTAACCTCGCTTGGTGTTGCGATTTATGGAATGTTTATCGCTATCGTTGTTCCTCAGCTCAAGCAGTCGCGCTCATCCGCCTTCTGTGCGGTTATCGCAATACTTCTCAGCTGTGCGTTCTACTACATAGATTTTTTATCAGCTGTCTCAAGTGGCTTTGTTATTATCATTTGTGCTGTAGTAGCAGCCCTCTTGGCGGCGATATTCTTCCCAATAGATATAAAGGAGGAAATGATCGATGCCGAGTAAAGAATTTTTCCTATATCTCTTGGTTTTAGCGGGAACCACCTATCTTGTTCGAATGATCCCGCTTGTCCTTTGCAAGAAGAAGATCGAAAACCGATTCGTGCTGTCGTGTCTTCATTATGTTCCGATAGCCGTTTTATCGGCTATGACTGTTCCTGCGATCTTCTATGCAACGGGTAATTTCTATACCGCGTTGGTAGGTTTCATCTCTGCTCTGGTTTTGGCCTACTTTGGTAAAACCCTTGTAACGGTCGCGGCAGTATCCTGCCTTTCGGTTTTGGCGGCCGAATTAATAGCAAAATTATTCTAATATTCATTCTTTATGCAATATTTATGCAATTTTGTGCATATTATTCAAAGAAAAATGCATAAATATTGAATAATTATGTAATTGTGTGCTTGACAAACCGATAATAAAGGAATATAATAATGCTTGTGATAAAAATAACATGCATAATTATTCAGGAGGCAATCCCATGAACAAAGAAAACATTAAAAAAGTAGTTCTTGCCTATTCGGGCGGACTTGATACATCTATTATGATTTCCTGGCTCAAGGAAAATTATAATAACTGCGAAGTAGTTGCAGTTTCGGGTAATGTTGGTCAGGCTGATGAACTCGAGGGTCTCGAGGAGAAGGCATTAAAGACCGGTGCATCCAAACTCTATGTTCTCGATTTAACCGAGGAATATGTTGACGATTATATCATTCCTACCATGAAGGCAGGCGCAGTATATGAGGAATACCTCCTCGGAACAAGCCATGCTCGTCCCTGCATCGCAAAGGGCCTTGTTGAAATCGCTCTTAAAGAAAATGCAGATGCTATCGTTCATGGTTGCACAGGAAAGGGTAACGACCAGGTTCGTTTCGAGCTTGCTATTAAGCATTTTGCTCCCAATATGCCCATCATCGCTCCTTGGCGTGAGTGGGAACTCAAATCCCGTGATGAGGAAATCGAGTATGCCGAAGCTCATAACATCCCCCTCAAGATAAACCGCGAAACCAACTATTCCAAGGATAAGAACCTTTGGCACTTATCCCATGAAGGTCTCGACCTTGAGGATACCGGCAATGAGCCCATGTATGAGAAGGAAGGCTTCCTCGAGATGGGCGTTTCTCCCATCGCTGCTCCCGATAAGCCTACCTATGTAACCCTCGATTTCGAGCAGGGCGTTCCGGTTGCTCTCGATGGCGAGAAGATGACCGCAAAGGAAATCATCCTAAAGCTTAATGAAATCGGCGGAGCAAATGGTATCGGCATCATCGATATCGTTGAAAACCGTCTTGTTGGTATGAAGTGCCGCGGCGTTTATGAAACTCCCGGCGGAACCATCCTATATAAGGCTCATAGCGTATTAGAGAGCATCTGCCTCGATAAGCTAACCCTTCATGAGAAGCAGAAGTTATCCATAACCTTTGCAGAACTTGTTTACAATGGTCAGTGGTTTACTCCTCTTCGCGAAGCTCTCTCGGCTTTCGTTGATAAAACCCAGGAGAAGGTAACCGGTAAGGTTCGCCTAAAGCTCTATAAGGGCAACATGATCAACGCAGGTGTTTGGAGCCCCTATTCGCTCTATAGCGAAGAAATCGCAACCTTCGGCGAATCTGATTATGATCAGCGCGATTCTGCCGGATTTATCAATCTCTATGGCCTCCCGATCAAGGTTCAGGCTATGGTTGATGGCAAAAAGTAAAGAAAATTTTGTCCTGCGCGGATATCTGCGCAGGACATTTCTGCTATATTAAAGGAGAAGAATTATGGCAAAAATGTGGGCAGGCAGAACAAGCGGTGCAACCGATAGTTTGGCCGACGATTTTAATTCATCAATACATTTCGACCATAGAATGTATCGCCAGGATATCATGGGCAGCATGGCTCATGCCGCAATGCTTGGCAAGCAGGGAATAATAACCTCTGCCGAAGCGGAGGAGCTTATAGCCGGCCTTTCGGATATATTGGCCGACCTCGAGAGCGGAAAGCTTGAGTTTGATATGTCCTGCGAGGATATCCATATGTTTGTTGAGCAGGTGTTAACCGCTCGTATCGGCGATGTTGGCAAAAAGCTTCATACCGCTCGCAGCCGAAATGATCAGGTAGCCCTCGATCTTCGCATGTATCTGCGTGATGAGGTTGATGGTATTTTAGATTACCTTCGCGAGCTTATAGAAACTATATGCGATCGTGCGGAGGAGAATAAGGCAACCATCATGCCGGGATATACCCATCTTCAACGTGCCCAACCCATAACCTTCGGTCATCATCTTATGGCATATGCCATGATGCTCCTGCGCGATATCGACCGCTTCCTCGATTGCAAAAAGCGTATCGGAGTTTCGCCCATCGGCAGCTGCGCCCTTGCAGGAACAACCTATGAAACTGATCGCGTTTTCGAGGCCCAAAAGCTTGGATTCGAAAAAATTGCACAGAATAGTATCGATGGTGTTTCCGACCGCGACTTCTGTATTGATTTCATGGCAGCGGTAAGCACCCTTATGATGCATCTTTCCCGCCTATCCGAAGAGATTATTCTTTGGTCGAGCTGGGAGTTTAAGTTTGTTGAGCTCTCCGATGCATATACAACAGGAAGCTCGATAATGCCCCAAAAGAAAAATTCCGATATGGCCGAACTCATCCGCGGAAAAACAGGTAGAGTTTATGGCGATCTCCTCGCATTATTAACAACTCTTAAGGGCCTGCCGCTTGCATATAATAAGGATATGCAGGAGGATAAGGAGAGCGTTTTCGATGCCGCCGATACCGTAAAGATGGCGCTCCCGGTTATGAACGGAATGCTAAAAACTATGTCTGTTTGCCGCGATAACATGAAAGCTGCTGCCCAAAAAGGCTTCATAAATGCAACCGATATGGCCGATTACCTTGTTAAAAAGGGAATGCCGTTTAGAACTGCATATAAAATTTCGGGCGAGCTTGTAGCCCTATGCATCGAGCGCGGATGTGTTTTAGAAACCCTTCCGATCGAGGATTATAAAGCAAAGAGCGACCTCTTCGATACCGATATATATGAAACCATCGACCTCGAGGTTTGCGTTAATAAGCGCATATCAAAGGGCGGTACCTGCGTTTCTTCCGTAGTAGAACAAATCGCATTTGTTCGAAATAGTTTATAAAAATAAAAAAGACCGATAGAAAATCTATCGGTCTTTTATTTTATTCTGCGGTTTCTTCGGTTTCCTCTGCGGTTTCAACTTCTTCGGTGATAAAGTTTGCAGTAGGTATCGAAGCGGTATTAAAGAAATCTTCGATATCCTCATCGCTTATCGGATCGTTATAGCGAAGCTTCTTTAGTTTTCTTCCTTTAACCAAAAGAGCAATTATAAGGATAAGTATAAGAATAAATGCGCCTGCCAAAGAGCTGGTCATAATCTTTTCTCTAAGGCTCATGCCGTTCCAAATTTTGATGGGGCTGAAGCCTGCTTCGCCCTGACCGCTGTTTGCTGCGGGTATAAAATCGGGGGCGCGCTGGATTGAGGTATCAAGTGTATCGAGGCGGTAAAAGTTCTCTGCTCCGTTTGCGTAGCAGTAAATAATGTAGAAATCCTTTAGCGCTTCATTATCAGAGCAGAAAGCGCGAACTGTTCCGTTTCCGAGGTTTGCGGCTGTTTCATAGTAGCCTGCGGGAACTGCGAAATCCTCGGACAGCTCTGCAAAGATATACATTGTGTCGTTAACTGTCATGTAGTTGAGCATCGAAAACTCATCGCGATGCTCTTTATAAACATAATAATCGGTGTATGAGTCGCTATCGCGTGTGATCATATATAATGTATAATCACCGGTATCGCTCTTTAAAACATCAATCTCGGTTCCGTTATAGCTTGCCTTGCCAAGCGTGAATCCGGCAGGAATCGAAACACCCGAAAGGTCGGCTTTTATGTGGTGAGCATCGCCGTTTATAATAACAAGTGTCGGATTAAGGTTTAGCGATTCCTCAACAGTAGCGCGGCGAACAGTAAGATTATAGGTTTTCTTGGTTCCGTTCTGCGCAGTAACAGTAATGGCGAATTTATTATCGCCAACAACGAGCTCGCGTTCACCGGCGCCCGAAACGGTTGCCTTGCTGTTTGCGGGGGTAGCAGTTATATTAACGGCAGCAACCGAGTTTTCAACCGTAACCGAATATTCGGTGGCGTTGGGGTCGAAAGCGGGGGAGAGAGAGCCAATTCCAATGCTCAGCGCCGAAAGATTGGCGTTGCTCGATTTAGCAGGTGTTGATGTATTCGAAGAGGGTTTGCTCGAGGTAGTCGGCTTGCTCGAAGCGGTGGGGGCCTTAATCGTTAGCTTTGCCGAGCAACCGCTCGCCGGAGTTCTTTTCAGCGAGGAGTTAACGTAATCTGTTGCAAAAGAAACAACTGCCGAGCCGGTAGCCTTAACCTTGAACTTTACCGAATAGGTAAGCCTCTTTTCGCCCGCAGTATCTTTGAGCAAACGAACCTTGTTTCCGGAGGCGCTATCGCCACCCGAAACATATTGTAAAATGGAAGTATCATAAGTAATCGTTCCATCAACGCCGTATACTTCTTCGCCTGCGTTCAGTGTAACCGAAACCGAAATGGTGTCTCCAACCTTCGGCGAAGTATTGCTGAATGCAAGTGTCGTTGTTCCTGCTGCCGAAGCTGAAAACGAGAAAAGCGAAAGCAGCAGTATCAGCGATAGAAAAATGGTTAAAAAGGATTTTTTAAACTGTGTCATAAATAAAATCTCCTTATTTAAGTGTTAGTTTGCCTAATATGTGTAGCTTGATGGCAGCGATATCAATTATATCGATAGCACCATCATCATTAGCATCGCCGTTTAAAAGTGCGTTACCGGTCAATGTTCGCTTGCCTAAAATATGCATCTTAACCGCCGCGATATCAACTATATCAATGGCGCCATCATCATTCGCATCGCCGCGAACAATCTTCTTGCCATCGGTCGAAACCGTGAGTGTGCAGTCTTTAGCCGCCGTAACCGTTATGGTGTAGTAGTTATCGTAGCCCGATTGCGAGCGAACGGGAAGCTTTATCTCATTCGTTCCTTTTTTGAGCGAATAGGTTGCCTCTCCCGAGTATAGCGCTTTATCGGGAACCTTAACATAAACCGTTGTATCGCCCGAAACAGAGAGGGTATATTTCTGTGTATACATCGAGAAAGCGGGAGAAAGACCGCTAACCGAAATTTCTTTAAAGTAGTAGTTATTTAGTGTGCTGTTTTCGGCGGGCTGCTTCGGAGCCTGCTCATACATGTTTTTATAAACAGGAATTCTGAAGGTAAGAGCGAGGTTGGTCTTCTCAAGATAAACCTCGCGAATCAGCTTTGCCGAGGAGCGGTGGTCGTATATGCTTTGAGCATATTGATGGGTATAGGGATTGGCATCCTGGATATCAAAATCCTTATAGTAGTAGGTGTCTTGTCCGATAGCGATGTATCCCGAAGCATAAAGCTTTGCGCCGCCGATAATCGATTTTGAGCGCGAATCCCAGCCTTGCTGCTTTGCATATGCGAGTCCGTTTCCGATAACATCATCGCCCGATGCCTTATAGTTAAAGAAGTTATAATAACCGGGGTATTTCTCGGTTGTTCCCGAAATCAGGTCGCTTCCGCCATCGCGGCCCTGCTCAAGCAGCAGGGTAGAGGCCAAAACATAGGGGTTAACATTTGCCTGCTTCGCAGCATCAAGAATCACCTTGACATACGAGCCTTCATAAATCGGGTCATCCTGTTCGGCGGGGAAGCCTTTGCCGAGATACGAGCCCTCAACAAATTCGGCGAGCTCCTCCTCGGTTGCGGTTCCCTCTCGATAGGACTGCTGCATAAACATATAGATGCTTGTTGTATCAAGGAAGTTTCGCGGATCCATATAATACTCGATAATCTCTTTCGAGGCATCGGTCCAGTTACCGCTGTAGGTGTTCCATGTTCCCTTCGACCAGTTATAGTTTTCGGGTCCCAAGGCTCGCCAAGAAATTCCGTCCCCCGTCATATTAACTAACTTTCGGTGTCCGAGCGTTTCGTTATAAACCGCAGTTGAGAAATCAATATCGATATAATCCGCAACAAAATTCCAGTTCGGATAAATCGAATGCAGAAGGGTCAGCGCCTCTCTATAGCTTTCGGGGAAGGTGGCAAGCTGCTCTGCAAAAGTTCCCTCGGGAACAACCGGTTCGATGATATGAATATAGTCGCCGTGCATGTATCCTTCAATACTGCCATAAACAATCTTATACCAAACCGTTCCGTCAGAGAAAGTATATGAAGCCTTAACGGTAACATAATCGCCCGTAACCTTGCCAAGCTTAGTTCCGCTTGTTGAATATGTAGAACGGATATTAACATCCTCGCCGTTAACATAAGCGGTCTTGTTGTCGATAAGCTTTTCGGTCGGTGTTTCGGCCGATAGAGCAGGGAATGAAAAGATAGATGAAATTGTCAAGATTAAGCATAAAATAACCGATATGGTTTTTATCTTCTTCGACATTTTTCGCTCCTAAATATTATTTACATCTACAATTATATAGAATATACCCTATTATGTCAACCGAAAATGAGTTGGTAATATTAAGAGAAAAAACTAATAATAGGGGAGGGTCGATCTTATCCCCAAAAACGGTGGATAATTATAACAAATTATCTTGACTCTCCCATTATTTTGTGGTATAAGTATTATGCATATATTTTACCCTGGGCTACTATTTTTTGAGGTCCTGGTAAAAGAA
>JAZOXC010000124.1:0-2444 GCA_045659535.1 Acutalibacteraceae bacterium | reverse complement strand
ATTCGGGATATGAAAACCCTCCTGCCGATACAGGCATCCTCCTTGATAAGGCATTTATCACCGGAACCGACATGGCCTATGCAAAATGGTATTCGAGATATGTATCTCGTTGGTGGAGTGGTAAGGTATCGAATGTTAAGGCTGCTGATGGTAAGCATGCTGCTGCCCTCACACATCGTAACAACGATGTATTCCACGATATCAAGATCGCAAAGAATACCGATTATGTATTCTCCTTCGATTGGCAGATTAATAGTTCCGTAAACGGAAGCAATCCTTCCTATTTGGATGCTGTTGAGGTTTATGATGATAATGGTGAACTTATCCATCTTCAGAAGATTAAAGTAAACTACAGCGCAGACTTCCAGCATACCGCAGTTGCTTTCAATTCGGGCGACAACGAGTTTATCACCGTTTGCGTAAGATACTATGCAAGCAGCAGCCATATCTATCTTGATAACCTTTGTGTTGCTCCCGGAACTGCTGATAGCAGCTATGTAAAGGTTTCCTATAACAGCGGAACCGATAGAGCCGCTTCCTTCACCGAGTGGGCAAAGGTTGGCGAGGAATATACCATCCGTGGTATGAGCTTCCTCCCCGCACAGAAGACCTTTGTAAACTGGACCGATGGAACCAACTCTTATAAGAAGAACGATGTTGTAACCTTAACCGAGGACCTCGTTTTATCCGCAGTTTATAAGGATTTTGTAACCGATGCTTTCTCCGATGTTTCCAATTATAATCCCGAGGATTATGATTATAGCTTCGTTGTATTCCCCGATGAGCAGAATGTAAACGATTACTATCCGAACTACTATTCTGATATCACTCAGTGGGTTGTAAACAACAAGGATAAGTACAACATTCAGGGTGTTCTTTCTGCAGGCGATGTAACCAATAGCGCAGGCTATCATGAATGGTTCCGTGCCTACAATGCATATAAGATTCTCGAGGATGCAGGTCTCCCGTTCGTTATGGCTCCGGGTAACCACGACTATGATGCAGGTACCACCCCCGGTGCTTATGATGCAGCATCCGACAGAAAGACTACCTATTTCGATTTATTCTTCAACAAGGATACTATCGATTACACCAACTACACCACCTGTGAAGAGGTATCGGGCGATTCTCTCGTAAATGCCTACTATACCATTGAGACCAAGGATACCAAGTATCTCATCATGGCTCTCGAAATCTTCCCGCGTGATAATGTTCTTGCATGGGCAAGCGATGTTCTCGATACCTATGCAGATCACAAGGCAATCATCATCACCCATGCTCACCTTAACAGTGAGGGTGGATACATCCAGAGCTCCGATTCCGGCGGCGAGGATTACTATCAGCTCAACAACCGCGAGGATTCCAATAACTCGCAGGAAGTTTGGGATGAGTTCATCTCGAAGCAGGATAACCTCCTCTTCTACATTTCCGGACATGATTCCAGCGATGCAACCCTCGCTATCCCGAAGGTAACCGATAACGGCAGCACCGTTTATGAGCTCCTTATCGACACTCAGAATGCTGATAAGAACCACTATTGCGTTGGTAATGTTGTTATCATCGGATTTAAGGATAACGGCGAAACCGCAGGCTTCACCACCGTTTCCACCATTCCGAACAAATTCTTTAAGACCGAATTAAACGAGTTCGAAATTGATTTAACTCCCGATCCCGATGAGGAGCCTGCAGCTCCCGGCGAATTCGAGGATCCCCGTGCAAATGTAAACAGCATCGTTTCTCTAAACGGCGGCGCATCTGCATCTGTTCAGAAGTATACCGATGAGATGAAGGCTATTGATGGCTATGATGCAACCATGGGCGACGGCTACTTAAAGGTTGTTGCAAACGGCAGCGATAGTGGCCACCTCGATGTTGGCTTCCCCGTAGAGCTTGTTAAGGGTAATAAGTATCTTGTTCACTTCAAGCTCCGCGTTCTCTCCGATGAAGCAAACTATGATGATAGCGCTCTCGCTACCAGCTCTCGTTTCGACTTCCGCGTTGATACCAAGGCAGGTTCTTGGTCAGGCTCTCCCGCAGGACTAAAGGGTAGCTCCTCCATCAACTATGGCTATGGTAAGGTTCGCAAGGGCAATGATTCTCAGGGCGCATTCTTCGGCACCTGGTATGCCAGCGATTATGACGCTTTCGGTTATGCAGAATGCTATATGGTTCTCGACACAAGCGAGCTTGCTGCCGACACCGCATCTGCATTCGTTAATATCGGTCTCCGCAACGGCGGTGAGTTCGCAGTTGATAACTTCAGCTTCATTAATGTAAACGAACTCGCACCCACCATGGTAGGCGCTATGCTTGATGTTGATGGTTCTACCGTTCACTATGTAACAAGCGTTGACCTCCCGGCATATGTTTCGATGAACCTTGTAACCACTCATATGATTGCAAAGTACTACATCGATACCAAGTATCCGGATCGCGCTTATGAC
>JAZOXC010000123.1:0-6637 GCA_045659535.1 Acutalibacteraceae bacterium | reverse complement strand
AATCGGCAACCAATTCTATGGTTATGGCCGAGCAGTCCGAAAAAAACAGCCAAACCGCAGCGAGCGAAGCATTAGAGAGCGCCTATATGGCGCAGGGAAGCGCCGAGGCGGCATATACCTGCATGGTTGATGCCCAAACCGCCGCGGCAGAGGCAAAAAACATAAAAGATGGTCTTAAATGGCAAACCGTTTTGGATGTAACCTTAACCGAAGCGCAGGCAGGAACACCCTCGCTGATGCTCGCTCTATCCTCGCCCGAAAAGGTTGCCTCTGCGCGAAGAATTCGTGTTGCGCTTTATTTCCCGATAGCGGCCGAAAAGGCGGCCAACGCATTTTGGACAACGGTTGGAATAAGCGATGAAAACAAAACGAGATATAACTATCCTTTAGTCTCGGGAAACAATGTTAAAGGAGCTGCAAATTCGGTTTATTTCACCACCGCAATGGTGGAACTTTTTGATTTCTCCGCGGGCAATGTGTGGAAGCGAGGTTTCCATAGCATTGGTCAGCTTCCCAATCCTTGGTATAGCGCCTGCGCCAATTCGAATGCAAATGCAAAGCAGATAACAGGCGGCTTTTATGCTAGCGCGGTTAGGGATTACCCGCCCTATTTATATGCAACCCTCGGCAGCGGCGAGACCTTTGCCGCGGGCAGCAGAGTTTTTGTGGAGGTGTGTGCATAATGAAAATGCTTAAAATCGATAGCAAAAATCCAAACGGCATATTTGCCTATATAACCGATGAGCCTATTCCCGAGCAGCCGGAAGCGGTAGAGCCCATAAAGACCTTTTTCGAGGGTCTCGCCGCGGTCGATACCAATTCGATAGCAAAAATTCGCGCTCTCGCCCGCGAGTTTTTAGAAAAAACGGGGGAATAGACCATGGCAATAAAGGAATATTCCTATAAAAAACATAAAAATATCTATTGCTCTGCGCATACCCGTGTTGCAGAGATGCGCTGCAAGGATAAAAGCGATAAAATTCTGATATCCGAAGTTCTTATGGCAAAAATCGAGGAGCTTTTCTCGCGCCTTAATTGCAGCAAATATATCATAGTAAGCGGCTACCGCACCCCCGAATATGATAAAAAGGTTGGCGGAAACGGAATCGGTCAGCATACTCTCGGAAAGGCGGTTGATGCGCGGTTTTATGATAAAAACGGAAAACTAATCAGCGCAAAAATCGTTTGCTGCGTTGCAGAAGATATAGGCTTTGGCGGCATCGCGAATATCTCTGCGGAATATAAAAATGTTCATCTCGATGTTCGCGCGAGTGGTAAGTATCGCGGCGATGAAATCTATGGAACCAACAGCGTTACGAATGATTTTTATAAATATTTTAAAATCACTCCCGAAATGGTCGAAAAATATACCGGCGAGCGGGTGAAATTCTTTAAAAAATATTCGGGAAATACCGTTAGCATCGTATCTGCTCTTAAATCGATAGGCGAGGAGTCGGCCTTCACCTACCGCGCAAAAATCGCTGCAAAAAACGGCATAAAGGATTATAGCGGAACCGCAAAGCAAAACGGAGAAATGCTCCGCCTGCTTAAATCGGGGGTGCTCATAAAACCATGAAAATAGAGGAAAGACTCGCGATTTTAGAGGCGAACGACCGAAATATTTTTCATCAGCTTGATGAAACCAAGCAGGATATAAGGGTGCTGCGCGAACTAACCCGCGCGGTTCAGAAAATCGCCGATGAAACCCAAAACACAGCTGCGCTTCTCGAAAAGGTTGATAAACGGCTTGCAAAAATCGAGCGAAAACCCGCCGCCGATTTCGACCATTATAAAAAATCGCTTATAACAGCGGTTTTAACCGGCATAGCAGGTATTTTGCTCGGCGCATTTTTCAGCATCATAATATAAAAAAGGAGGATTTTCCATGAAGAATATTTTATCTCGTTTTCGTTCCTGGGCTTTGTGGCTTTCGCTTTCGGCGCTCATCGTTTTTTGCGCAAAAGAGTTTGGCGGGATCGATATTTCCAATCGCGCCGAAGGGTTTATGAATGTTCTGCTGCCCGTTCTTGTCGCGTTCGGGATAGTAAACAACCCCACCGATAGCAAGAGGATATAAAAAGCTAAAATTAAAAGCGATGGAGGTTCCTCCATCGCTTTTTTATTATTTAAGTATTCTTGTAAACTCGCCGATAAGGGTATTTGCGAAGCGATACATTCCGAGATCGTTGGGGTGGCATCCGTCAACCGTACAATCGGCGCGGTCCTCGCCCTGGAATATGCGCTTGCCATCGATAAAGTAAACATTTTTATCGCCGTTTTCGCGAGCCCCCAGCCAGCTATGATAGATAATATCTCTGCGGCGCGGAGCACCGTTCGGGTCGTTATCAAAATCAGGCTTGGAAATCATAAAGTAAGGAATATCGGGATGAGCCTCGCGGATGATTTCATACATGCGATAATGGGTCTCCTCAAGATGTTCAAAGGAGGGTGCGTTATGGTCATAATCCGAAACAAAAGCGCTCATCGGAAGACCTGCCATATAGCGAACAACGCTCTCTTCACCCTTGCCGTTGCCCGAGAAACCAAAGTTATAATAATCAACATTGAATCTGCGGGAAACAAAGTTTTCATAAGAAAGACCGGGGCGCGATGCGCATCCTCCCTGGGTTATCGAGGAACCATAGAAAACGATGGGCGCGCAATCGCGGTAGCCATCGGTTTTTTCAAGTCGAGAACCCTTCTTTAAACCGATTTCGAGGAAAATCGGGGCACCATAGCAGGGGAAATTAAGGGTTAAATCCTTCATGCCAAGTCCTGCCCAATGGCTAAAGGTATAGGTCGGAGCAGGGGTCGAGGGCGGGCGGTATGAACCGCGGAAGGTGCTGGCGAATTCGGTATTTTCATAAAAATCAAAACCGCCTGCGTTTATGAATGCCATATGCGAAGAAATGTTTGCCTGCGAGAAGGAAACACGAATAGCAACATAATGAGAATCGGTCTTAAAACGGAGTCTGCCACCCGCGGTGCAGCGGGATAAGAGATAGAGCTCCTCGCTTATCTCCTTGGTTATCTCATCGGGAAGTCGGCGGAAACCGTCATCCCCCTTATCGAGCAGTCCATAGAGGGTAAAACCATCTTCGCGAATCGAATGCCATTCAACATCCTCGGGTATCTCTGTGCAAACACTGAAATTCTTATCAATCTGGCTAATATCCATAATAAAAAACACCTCCGAATATGCCTTAATTATATGTTGCACCATAGGTGGTGTCAAGCATTTTTTTAAGATCCTTCGGGGTGCAGCAAATGGTCTCGTTCTTTATTTTTTGAGGCATGGCATTTTCATATATTTTTTCCGCAAAAACCTCGTATTTCGCTGCCGCAAGGGCATAAGGAAGGGCACTTTTTTTGATAAAAACCGTGTCTTCCGTTGGTGTGAAACCACCCTCGCCGAACAAAAGGGTAAAGGGCGGGGGATAGGGCGAGAGCGATAGGGTAGGCATGGGTGAGAGGATGGCGCTATCGGGAAAAATCGGCGCCGCTCCGATTTCGCATAGCGCCTTTTTTGCCGGGGCGGCATATAGCTCTGCCGAATCGGTCAAAATATATAGCCGCCCTACCGCCGAAAGCGGTCGCGCTATCATATCGCATAGTTCTCCCGCCGGGTCGATAATCAGCGCCTGTTTGGAACCTCTTACCGTCTCGCAAAAGGAATTAAGAAGTAAAATTTTATCGAATTTTTCGGTGTTTATTATTCGGTTTTTATAGCGCGGCGGTATTGGAATGCCGCTCGAAATTATCCGAAAATCACCGCATTTCCTAATGCCTTTTGCGATGCTTTTTTTCATAAGCTTCCCAAAAAATTCTATCTCGAAATAATAACCGTTTTGCTCGCTGATTTTCCTAATTTCCATGCGGCTTCGCTTTGCCGCCTCCGAGTGCTTTAAATATATAAACATTTGGGTGCTGTTCCCCCTTTAAACCTTGACAAATGCTCTAAAATAGCATATGATTTATAAAAGGAATAATGACTAAATGTGCAAAGTGTTTTGTGCGGTAAAATAAAAGAAATATCAATAGGTGTTTAAGCATGAGTATATTGATTAAATTTCGCAAAACCATGATGTTTGCGGTTAAGGCTCTCATAACCTTAACCATAACCTTTGTCTTTGTCTATGTTTGGCAGCATGGCTATCCCGAAGCCTTGTTTACAGATGATGGCAACTATGTTGTGGTCTTTGCGTTTTTGTTTATGTTATTGACCTTTATAAAGCTCTATGGCGGCTTCAAAATCGGCGTTTTCCGAATGCATGAGCTTTGGTATAGCCTTGGAATCTCAATAGTCTTTACCAACTTTATCATGTATATGGTTCTTTGCCTCATTGCTCGTGAACTTTTAATGCCCTGGCAGCTGCTTGGCGGAACCGTTTTCCAAATAGCCCTAACCGGCATCAATGTTTATGCCGCAAACAGCATCTATTTCTCGCTTTATAGCTCGCGCCATATCCTTGCGATTTATAGCGGCGATGAGCATGGTCGCGATACTATTATCAAAATGTCGCGAATTCCCGAGCGCTATACCATCGATAAAGCAATCTCGATAAAGCATAAGAGCATGAAAAACATCAAGCGCGAAATCGATAAGTATAAGGCAGTTCTTATCTGCGATTTCGACCAAACCAAAAAGGATGATGTTTTGCGCTATTGCTATGAAAAACGCAAGAGAATTTATCTCCTCCCCTCGAGTACCGATATCATTCTCAGCAGCGCATATCAAAGTCAGGTTTTCGATACCCCGATTTTAATGTGCCGCAACTATGGTCTAACCATGGAACAGCTGGTTGTTAAGCGCGCTATGGATATTTTCGTATCCCTTATCATGCTTATCTGCGCCAGCCCCATAATGCTTATAACCGCCCTGGCAATCAAGCTTTGCGATGGCGGCCCCGTATTCTTTAAGCAAAACCGAGTAACCCGCGATGGCGAGATATTCAATGTTTTAAAATTCCGCTCGATGATAGTCGATGCCGATAAGGATGGCGTTCGCGGAGCCAGCAATAACGATAGCCGCATAACCCCCGTAGGCAAGATAATTCGTGCCTGCCGAGTAGATGAGCTTCCGCAGCTTATCAATGTTTTGCATGGCGATATGTCGCTTGTTGGTCCTCGCCCCGAGCGAACCGAAAATGTCTATATGTATACCGAGAAGTATCCCGATTTCAACCTTCGCCATAGGGTTAAGGGCGGACTAACAGGATACGCTCAGATATATGGAAAATACAATACAAGCCCCGAGGACAAGCTTAATATGGACCTGATTTATATCGAGAAGTATTCAACCTTCCTTGATATAAAGCTTCTCTTTATGACCTTCAAAATTCTCTTTATGAAGGAAAGCACCGAAGGCTTTGAGGAAAAGCCGAAGGAGGCAGCCGAAGCTCCAAAAGAGGAGACCGCGGCGGAACCCCCAAAGGCAAAAAAAGAAACAAAAAAAGAACCCAAGGAAAAGAAAGGCAAGGAATAAAAAATGAGTTTTAATGCAACACTCGTAGTTATGGCAGCAGGAATGGGAAGCCGTTTTGGCGGTCTCAAGCAGATGGAGCCCGTTGGAAGAAACGGCGAAGCTCTGCTCGATTTCTCGGTTTATGATGCAAAGAAGGCAGGCTTCAACAAGGTTGTTTTCGTTATCAAGCATGAAATCGAAGAAGAGTTCAAGGCTATTGTTGGTTCCCGCGTTGAAAAGGTTTTACCGGTTGAATATGTATTTCAAGAGGTAGATAAGCTCCCCGAGGGATATACCTATCGCGATAACCGTAAAAAGCCCTGGGGAACAGGTCAGGCAATCCTTCTTTGCCGCGATGTAGTTAAGGAGCCTTTCGTTGTTATAAACGCAGACGATTTCTATGGCGCATCGGCATATCGCCAGATTTTCGAGCAGTTAAAGGCTGATCAGAGCCGCTACTGCATGGTTGGTTTCCGCCTTGCAAATACCCTAACCGAGAACGGTCATGTTTCCCGCGGTGTTTGCGTAACCGAGAACGGACTTTTAACCGATATCGATGAAGTAACCAAGATCAAGGATTGCAAGTATACCCTTGATGATGAAAATTGGATTGATCTATCTCCCGATACCGTTGTTTCGATGAATATGTGGGGTCTAACTCCCGATATCTTCGATTACCTCGATCGCGAGTTCCGCCTCTTCCTTGATAAGAACATCGAGGAGCCCAAAGCAGAGTTCTATATTCCGCTCGTTATCGGAACTCTTGTTAAAAACGGCGAGAAGGAAGTTCGCGTTTTAGCAAGCGAGGATCGTTGGTATGGCGTTACCTATAAAGAGGATAAAGCCGATGTTGTTGAGGCTATCGGCAAAATGATCGATAACGGTCAGTACGAAGGTATGTAATAAATTTCGGCTCGGGATAAAAACCGAGCCGTTTTTTTATTAATTTTTTATTAAATTATCAAAAAAAGATAATAATTATATTGACCTTTATAAATTTTATAGTATAATATATACGGAGAAAATTGTGATTATTTTATCAATCTTCAAAAGGAGAAACTTAAAATGACAAACAACAAAACAGTTTTAAAGTGGCTTGACGAAGTTAAAGAACTTCTCACCCCCGACCAGGTAGTTTGGATCGATGGCAGCGAGGAGCAGCTTGAGGCTCTC
>JAZOXC010000122.1:0-5599 GCA_045659535.1 Acutalibacteraceae bacterium | reverse complement strand
AGAACCGATAAGGTCGGTAATTCTGCGCGGAGTTGTTCCCTGCGAAGCCATGCTACCAACAAGGTTTCCATCCTTTTCGCGAATAGCGGATTCGATAGCTTTTTTGAGCTCTTCACCCTTTAAATCTGCATAGTCATTATCTGCAAGATACTTGAGCTTGAGCTCGTTGGGAGTGCCTTCGAGACCCTTGGTATATGCTGGAGAAACGATCGGGTCAGCAAGCTCCCAAATCTTTCCAACGGGATCCTTAAATGCGCCATCGCCATAAACCATAACCTCAATATTTTTGCCGGTTCTGGCCATGAACTGCTTCTGCATATCCTCAACCAAATCAAAGCACTCATTGGGGAAAAGTTTAACCTTGTCTTCGGTAGATTTATTAGAACCTAAAAGGCCATACTTAGAGTTGTATCCGCTGCCGTCAATAGGTGCATTGAGGATTTCATCAAGGCCAACAACGCGCTTTGCGCCTGCATTGCGGAGGATGCGCTTGGTTCTTACACGGCTGTGGATATCGCAGTTAAGAACATTCTCGGTATAGCGAAGGATAGCGCGGGGGTCGTTTGCGAGAACGATCTCGGCCTCTGCACCGCAGGAACGAATAAGATCGCCATAATATTTAACATAATCAACACCGGTAAAGGGATGAAGATTCTCGCCAAAAAGTTCGCGATACTTTGCTTCAGAAAGAACATCAGAATACGGATTAACACCTGCTTCATCGAGCTGATCAAGCGAAACTAAAGCATTTCCAACCTCATCACTCGGGTAGTTGAGCATAAGAACAATCTTCTTTGCACCCATAGCAATACCACGCAAGCAGATAGCAAAACGGTTACGGCTGAGAATCGGGAAAATAACACCGATTGTTTCACCGCCAAGCTTTGCTTTAACATCGGCAGCAATAGCCTCAACAGATGCATAGTTACCCTGAGCACGAGCAACAACCGACTCGGTTACCGCAACAACATCACGGTCGCGAAGCTCAAAGCCCTCGATTTCTGCGGCCTCAATAACACTATCAACAACGATCTTGCCGATATCATCGCCCTCGCGAATAATGGGGCAACGAACGCCTCTTGAAATCGTTCCAATTCTTCTTTCCATAAATAATCCCTCCAAGGATATTGACTTTTTTGTCATGCATATTATAATACAAGTATGGTCATTAGTAAAATAGATAATTCTAACAACAGTAATAAGTGGTGCTTATATGAAAACAAAACTCGATTACTATAAGATTTTTTACGAAACCGCAAAAAGCGAATCATTTTCAACAGCCGCACGAAACCTATATATTTCGCAGTCGGCGATATCACAGTGTATCCGCCAATTAGAGAGCGATTTGAACACCAATTTATTTATTCGCTCGCGCCGAGGTGTTTCGCTAACGACCGAAGGAAAACTCCTTTTTCAAAAAATCGAAAGCGCAATGCAGGCCATCGAGCAGGGCGAAACATTATTGGCTCAAATCCGTTCACTTGGCGGTGGCGAGCTTGTAATAGCCGCAGGCGATGCGATAACCAGCCATTATCTACTTCCCTATCTTGAGCAATTTCATGCTAAATATCCCGAAATTCGAATCGAAATGGCAAGTTCCTATTCTTCCCGAATGATCGAATTCATAAAAGAAGGCAAAGCCGAGCTCGCTTTTATAAGCCTATCAAATGATGATCCCGAGCTTCATATCGAGCCGTGCATGGAGATTCACGATATATTTGTTTGCGGTCCCGACTATAGCTCGAAATCCTCATATTCTTGGAACGATATTTCAAAAGAACCTCTGATACTGCTTGAAACAAATGCCGTTTCGCGCCGATACTTGGATGAAAAATTCGCTGCCAAACGAATAACCCTTTCTCCGCAAATTGAGTTTGCTGTTCATGACATGCTTATTAAGTTTGCTTCGATCAACCTCGGTGTTTCCTGCATAGTTAAAGAGTTTGCCGAGGAGGCGCTAAACAGCGGCAGCATCCGAGCCATGAATATAAATCCGCCTCTTCCGCCCCGCAGCATTGGTTGTGCATATCTAAAACATAACCCACTTTCCCCTGCCGCAAAGGCGTTTTTAGAGCTTATTAAAAAGAAACAATAGTTGTTTAAAAATAAAAAAGTCGCGCCCAAAAGCGCGACTTTTTTGTATCTGCTAAAACATAACCTCTTCCTCATCGAGCAATGTCCATTCAATATTATAAAACGATGGATAAGAGTTTAGTTTTTCTATTATTTCTCCCTGTTTTTCGATAGTGTAACCATCAAATAATAAGAAGCTGTTTTTTACGAAAAATCGCATAAAACGAGGCATTTTTATGCTCTTTTTATTTAAAATCAAAGCAGTTCTTTTTTTACCCTTTGTTTTAATTCCCGTTACCCTCTCCCACGCGGAAGAAAAATGAACCTCGGCTTTGTTTTTAATAGCACTATATGGAACAAACTTTACAGGAACTACAAAAATTAAAGCAAAAAATACTCTTAGTGTTGCTATGTTGTGTAAGCCGTTTATATCGGCCTTAAAAGCATATCTGCGAATCATAATTCTAATTATGGTTATCAAAGAAAATGTCCAAGATAAAAGAACTATCGCCAACGCAGAAATAAATAAAGACTTTTCGAATAGCGACATAATCTCCCCTTCATCGCCAATGCCGATGTCGCCAGTAATCATTTTAAAAACATAAAACCAACCAAGGGAAGCGGAGAACAAAAGCAAAAAGAAAAACAGAAGGATTTTTTTATTTAATTTAAAAATATACATTTGATTTTAAACCTATCTAAAATATCCAAAACCAAATAAAAGACCGGGTAAAGAGGGTGAATATACCTTCCACTCTCCATCAATCTTTAACATAAACACGGTTATAAGACCGGCCTGCTCATCATCATCCATTTTAACAGAAACGGTAAATTCGGCGGATGCTGCGGCCTCGATGCTGATATCATCTAAAGGCATGAGCATAGATTCTTGAATATCAAGATTTTCGATAGCCTCTGAGAGCATTTCGGGCAGGAAATATCTGAAGTTTACGAGCTCTGCGCCACACTCTACCGAGTCGCTCCATTCATCGGCAAGGAATTCGATAAGCTCGTTTACCGAAGCAAACTCCATATCATCCCAGGTTATCTTGCCATCCTTATAAAAGATACCATATTCGTTGGTTTCATTGGCAAAAAAATCTTTACAAAAGGATTCAAAACTGATAGCCGAAGCTGCATCGGTTTTGATGAAATCGCCATTAAACAAATCGCTTAAAAACTGCTTCGCAATCGGAACGGCTGCCTCTTTTGCGGTATTAATTTCCTCATCGGAAACCGAAATGGTTTCGGTCTTTTTAGCGCAAGCGCCAAGAGATAAGATTAAAACAATCGCTACAAGTAGCGCAAATATCTTTTTAAACATATAATTCCTCCAAAATGCTAATTTCTTGCTTTTCACCAAAAGATATTCAGCAAGTTAATTTCTTAATCCAAAATATAAGGGAAATCCCCTTCTATGCATATCCAAAAATATGCATCCTCTCTATCGCAGGGAGCGGTTGCACTTTTCAAAAAAGAAACCTTTACACCAAACTTTTCAAAACAAATCTCATTATCTATATTGCCAAAAACACCGTAACTACCTTCATGATAAATTAACCCATCGTTTTTGTCTTCTAAATCATAAGAAACAATCTCTTCGGCATAACGATAATCAACGCCAAAACTTTCTAAAAAACCGAGCAGTTCTGTATTGTTCTCAATATGCTTATAATAGTTTCTACACCACTGACAATCGCAAGGTTGATTAAAACTTGTACGATATTCGTTTGTTTTTTCTTTATCAAAAGTGATTTTAACAGAATTGATTTCAATCGTTTGCAAAGGCATATTCTCACCGCCTTGGGTTTAGTATAGCATAAAAGCGGTTTGGTCGCAATAACTTATAAAAAACAAATCCCGTTCAAATTAAATGAACGGGATTTTAAAAAGCTTATTTTAGAATGCTATAACTCCCATTGCTTCGAGTATTGAAGATATGAGAATAAGCACAATGCAGATCGGTGCAACATACTTTATGATAATAACAAAAAGCTTTTTCTTCTTGAATTTCGAAGAAATTTCAACCTCTTCAATTAAAGCCTTGGGCTTTAAGAAATAGCCAACAAATATACAGGTAAGCAGAGCTACAATCGGCATGATTATGCTATTGCTTGCAAAGTCGAACATATCGAGGAAGGTCATTCCGCCGAGTTTTATGAAATCGAGAACACCGAATCCCAGTGTTGAAAGCAGACCTAAAGCGATTGAACCGATAAGAACGATAAGACAAGACTTTTTACGATTCCAGCCAAGCTTATCGCAGATTATCGAAACAACGGTTTCCATAAGAGAGATCGATGAGGTTATCGCTGCAAAGAAAACAAGAATGAAGAATACCGCGCCAACAATGCTTCCTGCGGGCATAGATGCGAACACCTTGGGCAGGGTTGCAAACATAAGACCGGGGCCTTTTCCGAGAGCGGCTTCGTTACCACCCGAGAAAGAGAATACCGCAGGTATAACCATGAGACCCGCCAAAAATGCAATACCTGTATCAAAGAACTCAATCTGTCTAACCGAAGACTCGAGATTTACATCCTTTTTCATATAAGAACCATAGGTTATCATTATGCCCATCGCCAGCGACATAGAATAGAAAAGCTGACCCATTGCGGCTAAAACAGTTTTTATGGAAAAATGCGAAAAATCAGGCTTTAGATAGTATGCAACGCCATCCATTGCGCCCGGCATACACATAGAATATATCGCTACAAAAAGTGTTAGAGCAACGAGCAGCGGCATGGTTATTTTGCTAACCTTTTCGATTCCCTTTTCGACACCGAGTAAAACTACAATAGCGGTGAGTCCAATGAAAATTAAAAAGTAAACAATGGGATCCCAAGTTTTTGTTATAAAGGAATCAAAATATCCATCGCTGGCAGCATTCGATACCCCGCCGGTTACGAAAACGCCAAAGAATTTAATTACCCAGCCGCCGATAACCGAATAGTAAGGCAGGATAATAATAGGAACCAAAGCCGCAATCCAACCAACAAAGTTAAATCTTTTATCGAGCTTTTTAAAGGCATTTATGGCGCTTGTTCCGGTCTTTCTGCCTATAGCGATTTCAGCTGTCATAAGCGCGAAACCAAAGGTTACGGATAGGATAATATAAACAAGCAGGAAAATTCCGCCGCCATGCTTAGCGGCAAGATAAGGGAATCTCCAAATGTTTCCAAGACCAACTGCCGAGCCCGCAGCGGCAAGAACAAAACCGAGTTTTCCGGTAAAACTACTTCTCTTTTCTGACATAAGAACCTCTCAACTGTGGGATTTTTATAGATTATACCATATTTTTTGCCAAGCAACAAGAATTTTTCTTTAAAATAAAGCTATTTTTATTTTTTAAAAATTAAAATCCCGAACGCTTTCGCATTCGGGATTTTTGTCTTTTCCCCCATAAAAGACGAACGCACCACTTTCGAATTTTAGTCGTTAGTTCAACTCTGGGTGATCAGTTGTGAATAATCTTTATCAAATATTATTATCTTGATAAGTATTTAATATTTGTTTCTATCTGCTG
>JAZOXC010000121.1:0-11451 GCA_045659535.1 Acutalibacteraceae bacterium | reverse complement strand
TGCAGCGGATGCGATGTTTGTCAAGGTCTTATTTGCGCTGATTGCTGTTGTGAATGTATGGGTGGCGACCTTCTTCGTTGCTGCTAATAAATTTAAGGTGATAGTATGAAAAAAACAGGATATTTGACCTTTGGTGCAGTTATGAGCGCTCTTTGCGTTGTAACTATGCTTATGTCTTATGTTCCTAGCCTTACATATTCCATACCTGCATTGGCGGGTATGTTTGTTATGGTTGTAGTTATCGAAATTGGTCCTAAATGGGCAGTGTTTACCTATTGCTCTTCAGCCATTGTTTCGATGCTCACCGCCGAACCCGAAGCGGCTTTGTTTTTTGTTTTCCTGTTCGGAAACTACCCAATTTTAAAGCTTTATTTCGAGAAAATAAAGTTTAAATCGCTTAAACTTATCGGCAAGCTTTTGGTATTTAATGCTGCGATTGTTTTGGTGTATTTGGTGTCGTTTAAGATTTTAGGTATTCCAACCGATTTTGGCGATATCGGAAAATATTTAATTGCGGGGATTTGGGCATTTGCCAATGTGGTATTTTTGGTGTATGATTATGCCATCAAAAGTGTTTCCAATTGGTATTATTATAAGCTTCATTCCCGCGTATCAAAGATGATAAAGAGATAATTTTATGGGTAAGAGAGTAGTTGTAATAGGTGGCGGTGCGGCCGGTCTGATTGCAGCAGGTTTTGCAGGTCAAAACGGCGCTGTCGTAACGGTTATCGAACCGAATGCGCGTCCCGCTCGCAAGGTTATGATAACCGGCAAGGGTCGCTGCAACGTTACCAATGATACCGATCTTAACGGCCTTATTAATGCTGTTAATAAAAACGGAAAATTCTTATATAGCGCATTTTCTGCCTTTTCGGCAGCGGATACCAAAGCCTTTTTCGAAAAAAGGGGAGTGCCGCTAAAAACCGAGCGAGGAAACCGCGTTTTCCCGCAGTCGGATAAATCGGTTGATATTGTTGATGCTCTTGTTTCGTTTGCACGCGAGAATGCCGAAATCATAATCGATCGTGCAGTAGAAATTGAAACTATCGACGGACATGTTTCAGCGGTTGTTACCGAAAACGGAAAATTACCTTGTGATGCCGTTGTTCTCGCAACGGGCGGACTTTCATATCCTACAACGGGCTCTACCGGAGATGGTTACAAGATGGCCGCGAAACTTGGTCATACCATAACCCCACTTCGTCCTTCGCTCGTTGGTGTTGAATGCTTCGAGGGTTTCACCTCGCATTTGCAGGGTTTGGCGCTTAAAAATATAGGGCTCAGCGTTTATAAAAACGATGGCAAGAAGCCGATATATACCGATTTTGGCGAGCTGCTATTTACTCATTTCGGTATTTCGGGACCGACCGTTCTTTCGGCATCGGCAAAGCTTACCGATACCGAAAAAGATAAGTATAGTTTTTATATCGACCTAAAGCCCGCGCTATCGGCGGAAGAACTCGATAAGCGCTTAATTCGAGATTTTAGCGAGAATCTTAATAAGGATTTTCTTAATAGTCTCGATGCTTTGCTTCCGAAAAAACTGATACCTGTTATTGTTTCGCTTTCGGGAATAGATGGTCATTTAAAGGTGAACCAAATATCGCGAGAACAGCGCGAAAAGCTTGTCAGTCTCTTGAAAGGTTTAAAGCTTACCGCATTATCGCTTCGCCCGATCGAGGAAGCGGTTATCACGGCGGGCGGCATTTCGCTATCCGAGGTTAGCCCGAAAACAATGGAATCAAAGCTGGTAGAGGGGCTATATTTCGCAGGCGAAATATTAGATCTCGATGCTTGCACGGGCGGATTCAATCTTCAAATAGCTTTTTCAACCGGTTTTGTTGCCGGAAATAGTATATAAAACGAGGGGATAAATATGATAAATGTTGCAATTGATGGTCCTGCCGGAGCAGGAAAAAGCAGTATCGCCCGCAAGGTTGCAGGCAAACTTGGATACATTTATGTTGATACCGGAGCACTCTATAGAACAGTTGCTCTAAAGGTTGCAAAGCTCGGCCTTACTGCCGATCAAAAGGATGAAATCGAGAAGCTTCTCGAATCCACTACCGTTGGTATCGAGTTTGTGGCAGGGGAGCAGAGAATGATGCTTGATGGCACTGATGTAACCGATAGCATCAGAACTCCCGAGGTTTCTATGCTTGCTTCTGCGGTATCGGCCATTCCTGCAGTTCGCGCATATCTACTTAATACTCAGCGCCGTTTAGCCGCCGAAAATAATGTTATTATGGACGGTCGCGATATTGGAACCGTTGTGCTTCCCGATGCACAGATTAAGATTTTCTTAACCGCATCTGCAGAGGATCGCGCAACCCGCCGCTTTGATGAACTCAAAGCGAAGGGTATGGATGTTAATTATGATGATGTCCTCTCTGATATAAAGACCCGCGACTACAACGATTCTCATAGAGCCGTAGCCCCCTTAAAACCCGCTGCTGATTCGGTTTTTGCCGATACTACCGGTAATGAATTTGAGCAGTCAGTTGCTCTTATCGAGTCGATAATCAGCGAAAAGTTAAAGGAAGTAAAATAATGTCGCGTTTTTATAAGGCTATTAAAATTTTCATCACCCCATTTTCTAAAATTATGTTTAGAGTTAAGTGTGTTGGGCGCGAGAATATTCCGAAAGAGGGAGCTTTCGTTCTTTGCAGCAATCATACCTCAATGCTCGATATCGTTTTGCTTATAGTGTTATCGCCTCGAGCAATTTGCTTTATGGCAAAGAAGGAGATATTTAAATACCCAATTTTGGGTCGAATTTTCCGCCGTATGGGAGCTTTTCCCGTTGACCGCGGAAACAATGATCTAACCGCTATCAGAACCGCTTGCAACATAGTTAAAGAGGGCAAGGTTCTCGGTATTTTTCCCGAGGGAACGCGATATCGCGATTGCCTTCCTCCGCGCGAGGTAAAGCCGGGTGTTGGCTTTGTAACCATGAAGACCGGTGTGGATATAATTCCCGTTTCGATTTATAAAGAGAAGGGAACACATCCTTTGCGCAGAGTAACGGTCCGCTTCGGCGAGCCGATCAAAGCCGATGAGCTTTGCGAGGGTAAGCGTTCAAAGGAATGCATACCCCAGGTTTGCGATAAGATTCATAGCGCAATAACCGAATTATGGGAGCTGAAATTTTGATTATAAAACTTGCAAAAACAGCCGGATTTTGTTTTGGCGTTGACCGAGCAGTTAACATGGTTGAGCAACTGTTATCAGCGGGCAAAAAGGTTTGCACACTTGGAGAGATAATTCACAACCGCCAACTTGTTGATAGCCTAAAAGAGCGCGGTGTTCGTATTGTTTCTTCGCCCGATGAGGTTATGGAGGGTGAAACCTTGGTCATTCGCTCGCATGGTGTTGCAAAATCTGTATATGATGCTGCAAAAAGCCGTGGAGTTGAGATTGCCGATGCAACGTGTCCGTTTGTTTCAAAAATCCATCGTATTGTTGCGGCCGCAGAGGGAACTGTTTTGATAGCTGGCGACCCTGTTCATCAAGAGGTTCTCGGAATAATCGGTCATACAAATACCGAATATTTTGTCTTCGAGGGCGAGAAAGAACTCGAAGAACTTATAAAAAACAACGCGGATTTGGCAGATAAAAACATTACTGTTGTATCTCAAACAACTTTTAATAAAGAAATATTTGAAAAATGCAAAAAAATTTTAAAAAAAGTCTATACAAATGTTTCAGTTTTTGATACAATATGTAGTGCAACTGCTGACCGCCAAGAAGAAGCGGCAAAATTAGCCGCAAACAGCGATGCAATGGTCGTGATCGGAGGCAAACATAGCTCCAATACGGCAAAACTCGTTGATGTTTGCAGCAAGTATTGCAGCAATACTGTTTTTACCGAAACAAAAAGCGGTATTGACTTCTCAGCTCTTTCGGGAGCGCAGCGGATAGGCGTTGTTGCCGGCGCATCAACTCCGGCAGGCATTATAAAGGAGGTTATTACAACCATGGAAGAAATTTTACAACCGGTAGAGCAGGCCGAGGAAAAAGAAGCTGTTCGCAAGAGTTTCGAAGAAATGACCGATGAGGAGGCATTTGAGGAATCCCTTAATAGCCTTAACTCCGATCAGAAAGTAAAGGGCGAAGTATTGGCCGTAAAGCCGACCGAAATTTTAGTAGACATCGGCCGTGGTCTTACTGGATATATACCGGCAGACGAATATTCATACGACTCTAATATCGACCTTACTGCAGCAGTTAAAGTAGGCGATGTATTAGATCTTATTATTATGAGAACTAACGACCAGGAAGGTACTGCAATGCTTTCCAAGCGTCGTTATGATGCTATCGCAGGTTGGGATAAGATTGTTTCGGCTAAGGAGTCGGGCGAGATTATCACCGGAACCGTTACCGATGTTATCAAGGGCGGCGTTATGGCTGCTACTGATGGCGCAAGAATCTTTATTCCTGCAAGCCAGGCAACCGCATCTCGCGGTGAGGCTCTCGAGGATCTTAAGGGCAAGGAAGTTTCCTTCCGCATCATCGAGATTGGCCGTGGCCGTCGTGCTGTAGGTTCTATCCGCAGCGTTCTTCGCGAGCAGCGCAAAGAGCAGGTTTCCAAGCTTTGGGATACTATGGCTGTTGGCGATAAGATGACCGGTGTTGTTAAGAGCTTAACCGGTTATGGCGCATTCGTTGATATCGGCGGCGTTGATGGAATGGTTCATATTTCTGAACTTTCCTGGCAGCGCATTAAGAATCCTGCCGAGGTTGTTTCGGTTGGTGATGAGATCGAGGTTTACATCAAGGCTCTTGATACCGAGAAGAAGAAAATTTCTTTAGGCTACAAGAAGGCTGATGAGAATCCTTGGACTATACTTACCCAGAATTATGAAGAGGGCTCTGTTGTTACCGCAACCATCGTTAGCATGACTGCTTATGGTGCATTTGCTCGCATAATTCCCGGAATTGATGGCCTTATCCATATCTCCCAGATCGCTAATAAGCATGTTGCAAAGCCGCAGGATGAGCTTACTATCGGTCAGGAAGTTGAGGCAAAGATTGTTAGCATCGACACCGATAAGAAGCGCGTAAGCCTTTCTATCCGTGCTCTTCTTCCCGAAGAGGAAGTTGTAGAGGCTGCTGAGGCTACCGAGGCTGTTGCTGAGGAAACCGCTGCTGATGCTGAATAATTAAAAGCATTGACTTTGATATCACCGCGTGATATACTTTAATCAATAAATTTACATGGAGGTTTCAAGCTATGGAACACATTAAGACTATTGAAACACGAAACCTTTGCGACAGCGCAAAGAATGGCGGTTGCGGCGAGTGCCAGACTTCCTGCCAGTCTGCTTGCAAGACCAGCTGTGGCATCGCTAACCAGCAGTGTGAAAGCACCGATAAGGAAAGCAAGTAATTGTCCTATGAATGCCGCCTAATGTTTAGGCGGCATTTTTTTGAATTTTTATCTCTTGTGAGGAATATAAATGATACATCAGTTTAAGTTAAACGGATATAATATAGTTCTTGATATTTGCTCCGGCGCCGTTCATGCGGTTGATGAGGTAGCATATGATATTATCGCCCTTTTCGAGCAGAAAAATAGGGAAGAGATATTATCGGAAATTGGCAAGAAATATGCCGATCGCTCTGATATAACTGCCGATGATATTGCCGAATGCTATGCGCAGGTTGCGACTCTTCGCGATAGCGGAAAACTTTTTACACCCGATACCTTCGAGTCTTCCGCAGGAATGCTGAAAGCGAAAACTGCGGGTGTTGTTAAAGCTCTTTGTCTTCATATTGCACATACCTGCAACCTTAATTGTGAATATTGTTTTGCCAGCCAGGGAAAATATCATGGCGAGCGCGCTGTTATGAGCTTTGAGGTTGGCAAGAGGGCTCTTGATTTTCTTATCGAGCAGTCGGGCACTCGCCGAAATTTAGAAGTTGATTTCTTCGGCGGCGAGCCTCTTATGAATTTCGAGGTTGTTAAGCAGCTTGTTGAGTATGCCCGCAGCATCGAGAAAGAGAAGGGCAAAAACTTCCGTTTCACTTTAACTACAAACGGTCTATTAATTGACGATGATGTTATTGATTTTTGCAATCGAGAGATGTGCAATGTTGTTTTATCGCTCGATGGTCGCAAAGAGATACACGATCGTTATCGAGTTGATTATGCAGGTTTGGGTAGTTGGGATAGAATAGTTCCCAAATTTCAGAAATTAGTAGAGGCACGCGGCGGTAAAAACTATTATATGCGCGGAACCTTTACCCATCGAAACCCCGATTTTCTAAAGGATATTGAGCAGATGCTTGATCTCGGTTTCACCGAGCTCAGCATGGAACCCGTTGTTTGTGCTCCCGGCGATGAAGCAGAACTTACCGACGAGGATTTACCCATCGTTTTAGATCAGTACGAAAAACTTGCCGAGCTCATGATAAAACGCGATAGCGAGGGCAAGCCTTTTACATTCTATCACTATATGATCGATCTAAAGGGTGGACCCTGCATTTATAAGCGAATTTCGGGCTGTGGATCGGGAACCGAATATATGGCCGTTACCCCGTGGGGCGACCTATATCCTTGCCATCAGTTCGTTGGCGATGATAAGTATCTGCTTGGAAACATTTGGGATGGAGTTAACAATAAAACCGCAATCGAAGAATTCTCTTCCTGCAATGTTTATGCCCGACCCGATTGTCGCGATTGCTGGGCAAAGCTTTATTGCTCCGGCGGTTGTGCTGCTAATGCGTATCATTCAACCGGTTCGGTTAAGGGAATTTACGAATATGGCTGCAAACTCTTCCGTAAGCGCATGGAATGCGCAATAATGGTTGCAGTTCATAGAGCTCTTGAGGGATAACATGAAAACTCCTATTTATGATTTCATAAATGAATATTCTGCCTCAAATTCGCTTCGTGCTCACATGCCGGGACATAAGGGAATTGGTCCTCTCGGCATCGAAAAACTCGATATAACCGAGATTTCGGGAGCTGATAGCTTATATGAAGCGAGCGGAATAATTCGCGAGAGCGAAAACAACGCAAGTTTTATTTTTGGCGCCAATACGATATATTCAACCGAGGGTTCATCGCTGTGTATCCGCGCAATGCTATATCTTTGCACGATGCTTTCGGCGGATAAAACCCGCGTTTTGGCAACTCGAAACGCTCATCGTTCTTTTATAGGTGCTGCAGCATTGCTTGATGTTGATGTTACCTGGATTTATCCAAAAAAAGGCGATTCATATGTTTCGTGCAGTCTTTCTCCCGAGGAAATCGAGGAATATATCGAATTTGCTATCCATAAGCCAACAGCCCTGTTTTTAACCTCGCCTGATTATCTTGGCAACATGCTCGATATCGAGGCTATTTCTAAGATTTGCAAGCGATACGGAGTGTTGCTCTGTGTTGATAACGCGCATGGCTCATATCTGAAATTTTTAGAAAACAGCCTGCATCCTATAGATTTAGGTGCGGATATGTGTTGCGATTCGGCGCATAAAACCTTGCCCGTTTTAACAGGTGGAGCATATCTTCATATAAACAAAACCGCACCCGAGGCTTTAGTATCCCATTCGAAGGCTGCTATGTCGCTTTTTGGTTCTACAAGCCCATCATATTTGATTTTGGCATCGCTTGATGCTGCCAATAAATATTTATCTTCCGACTATCGCGAGCGCCTTTCGGAGTTTCTTTTTGATGTTCGCGATTTGCGGACAAAACTCATCGAATACGGTTATACCTTGGTGGGTGATGAACCCCTAAAGCTTACGATTGATGCCGAAAAGTTTGGATATAGCGGAAAGGCCATTGCCGAACTGTTAGAGAAGAAGGGTATTGCTACCGAGTATTCTGATGCAAAGTATGTTGTTTTAATGTTAACCGAACAGCTCGGAAAGGATGGATTATCCCGCATTGATGCCGCTTTTGCTTCTATTTCCATGCGCGAGCCAATAGTTTCTGCTGTTCCGCGTATTATAGAACCCCGAGCGGTGATGTCTCTTTTCGAGGCTCTCAAAAAACCGCATAAGGTTGTTCCTGTTGCTGAAGCCGTTGGGAAGATTGCCGCTTTTGGTGTTGCTTCATGTCCTCCCGCGATAGACATTATCGTTGGTGGCGAAAAAATATCCAAGTCGGTTGTTGATGTTCTAATTTTCTACGGCTTTGATAGTATTGCGGTTATAGATGAATAAATAAAAAACCACACATTCGAAAATGTGTGGTTTTCTTGTTTTACATGAATTGGCATAGCGCAAGGGGGATAAATATTGCGGGAAGATAGTTTGCAACCTTTAGCTTGCATATGCCGAGAAGATTTAGCGATAGGGCAATAATCAGCAGCGAACCAACGCAGGTCATCTCGTTTACAATGTTTGTTGTTAAAAGTGGTTCAACATAATGGGCCGATAGAGCGATACCGCCCTGCAACAGAAGAACAGAGATTGCCGAGAAAATAACGCCAAAGCCGAAACTCGAAGCAAAAATAATAGCAGAAATTCCATCGAGCAGCGCTTTTGTATATAAGGTGTTATTCTCGATGCCGAGACCACAGTTAAGTGAGCCAACTACTGTCATAGCGCCAACACAGAATAAAAGAGTTGCCGAAACAAAACCGGTTGAAAAATTAGTATCACCATTTTTAGAAAGCTTGCGTTCCGCAAATTTGCCGAGTCTGTTGAGCGCTTTATCGATGTCTATTAGTTCGCCCAAGGCGGCACCGATAACAATGGATATAACGGTTATCAAAATATTCTCGCCAACAAGTATTCCATCGATACCTATCAGCAAAACACAGAGCCCAACTCCTTTGGTGATTGTATCGCTGATTCGTTCGGGGATACCCTTTTTAAATATGAGACCAATGAGGCTTCCGGCGACAACACTAAAGAAATTAACAATAACTCCCATGCAATCATCTCCAAACATGCATTATAATATCATAAACTTTTAAGGTTTTCAATAAAATATGCTTTACTTTTTCGCTTTTAAGTGTTAAAATGTGAAAGAACAATAAAAGGCCGCGGATTTGCGGCTAATAATATGATATGAGGTAACAAAATGCAGAACATTAAAAATCCTTCAACCGATGCTTTTTTTGAGGCAATTTTAACCCTTAAAAATGTTGACGAATGCTACAAGTTTTTTGAAGATGTTTGTACAGTTAAGGAGCTTGCTTCTATCGCTCAGCGCTTTACTGTTGCAAAAATGCTTACCGATAAAAAAGTATATAGTGAGATTGTTGCAAAAACCGGTGCCAGCACCGCAACCATTAGCCGCGTAAATCGTTCCTTAACTTATGGTGCAGATGGTTACGAAATGGTATTCAGCAGACTTGAAAAATAATATGAGTGTATACGGATTATTCTCGAAGTATTATGATAAACTGAATGAGGATATGAACTACAAAGGCCGCGCAGAGTATCTACGGGGCCTTTTTAATCGTTTTGGAGAAAATCCGCGGCTTCTTTTAGATCTTGCTTGCGGAACGGGCGGTTTTTCGCTTGAATTTGCCAAGGGCGGGGCAGAGGTTATTGCTGTTGACCCATCCGAGCAAATGCTTGGAATCGCTCGAGATAAGGCCGCTGCGGAAGATCTCGATATCTTGTTTTTATGCCAATCGGGTCAGGAACTCGATTTATATGGAACTATTGATGGTGCTATCTGCTGCCTCGATAGTGTGAACCATATTATTGATGAAACCGACCTATCCGCTACATTTAAAAAAGTTTCGCTCTTTTTAGAGCCCGGAAAGCTTTTTATTTTCGATGTAAACACCGTTTATAAACATGAAAAAATCCTTGGGGACAATACCTTTGTCAGCGAGATTGATGATGTATTCTTTGTTTGGCAAAATAATTATAGCGCCGAGGAAAAAATAACCGATATTTATCTTGATTTCTTCGTTAAAAACGGCGATAATTATATTCGCGAAAGCGAGGATTTTTCCGAGCGAGCCTATGAGGCGGCGGAGCTCGAAGAAATGCTGACCGATGCGGGCTTTAAGATCGAGGCGATATATGGGGATATGACCTACGAATCCCCTGCGCCCGATAGCGCGCGAAATGTCTATGTTGTGAGAAAGGTAAACTAATGGGAAAGATAATTAGATGCATAACAAACGACGGAACCGTTATGGCCGTTGGTATTGATTCAACCGATATAGTTAACGAGGCTGTCCGTATTCACGAGACCAGCGCAGTTGTTTCGGCCGCTCTCGGTCGCCTTTTAACCGCCGCGTCGATGATGGGCGATATGCTAAAGGGTAGGGATAACAGCATAACTCTTCGACTTGCGGGCGATGGTCCTGCGGGTTCGATTATTGCCGTTTCGGATTTCGAGGGCAATGTTCGCGGATATGTTCAAAACCCGATAGTTGAGATTCCGCTTAATAATAACGGAAAATTAGATGTTGCGGGCGCTGTTGGCAAAAACGGAACCTTATATGTTATAAAGGATGTTGGAATGAAGGAGCCTTATAATGGCTCTGTTCCGATTATCTCGGGCGAAATTGCCGAGGATATAACCGCTTATTATGCAATAAGCGAGCAGATACCAACGGTTTGTGCGCTTGGTGTTTTGGTAAATCCCGATTTATCCATTAAGGCCGCAGGCGGATATATGATTCAGCTGTTGCCAACCGCTGATGACACCGTTATCGACAGAGTTGAAAAATCTATCGAGGGAATTCCCCCCGTAACCCGTATGCTTGATAGCGGTATGAACATTGAGGAAATCATCAGAACCGCCCTTAAAGATTTCGAGGTTGAGGTGCTTGATGAGGGTGAGGCTGCATATAAATGTAATTGTAGCCGTGAGCGAGTTGAACGCGCTCTTATAAGCACCGGAAGGGAAGAACTAAAGGCAATGGCGGAGGAGCTTCCGGTCATCGAAGTTAATTGCCATTTTTGCGATAAAAAGTATGAATTTAGCCCCGAAGAGATACTAAAACTTGCCGACTAAAATTTTTTAAAAAAAGTTTTAAAAAAGTGTTGACAAATGATTACTGTTGTGGTAGTATATTGCTTGTCGCCAGTTCAGTTACAGGTTGACAGACGGCGCGTAGGTATGTGGGAGCATAGCTCAGCTGGGAGAGCATCTGCCTTACAAGCAGAGGGTCACAGGTTCGAGCCCTGTTGTTCCCACCACCTTATGGCCTGGTAGTTCAGCTGGTTAGAACGCTAGCCTGTCACGCTAGAGGTCGTGGGTTCGAGCCCCATCCAGGTCGCCATTTTTTGCCTCTGTAGCTCAGTTGGTAGAGCAGGGGACTGAAAATCCCCGTGTCATTGGTTCGATTCCGATCGGAGGCACCATATGCGGATTTAGCTCATCTGGTAGAGCGCCACCTTGCCAAGGTGGAGGTAGCGGGTTCGAGCCCCGTAATCCGCTCCAAAAAATAAAGGACTTCGTAACGAAGTCCTTTATTTTTATCCAATCCGAAGGATTGGTATGGAATTGCCGTAGGGCGTATGTAA
>JAZOXC010000120.1:0-12113 GCA_045659535.1 Acutalibacteraceae bacterium | reverse complement strand
AAATATTAGAAGAGCATAACAAGGATAACTGGTATGCTTGGCTTCAGCTCGGTGCCATCTACCTTTGCAAAGATGAATTTGTTTTGGCAAAGAAGGCGCTAAACAAATCGCTTGAGCTTTCGGAAAATGCTTGGGCATATTATTGTTTGGCAGTTCTTAATATGCATTTTGCGGATGAAAAGGCAGCGAGAAAAAATGCGCTCGCCGCTCTCGGATGCAAGAATGACGACCTCTCGCTTTCGAAGGCACTCTTCATAATGCTGAACAAATGCGGCTGCTATGCCGATGTTATAAAGCTTTATGAGACATCGAGCACCAAAATCAAAAAGGATTCTCGTGCAAAAACCGCATATATTCATGCTATCGCTCATAATGGTGAGCTTGAACGCGCTTTGGATCTTTTGATGGAAAATAGCGGCCATATTCTTAACGATGTTAAGGAAGAAGAGGTTATACTCTCCGACTTATACGCCTATTGCGTTAAGGGCATCGCAGATAAGAACGGTGAAGAACTCGAGGAAATCGATATTCCTCGAAACATCGACTTTAGAGTAAAACCCGAAAAATATACCTTTAGATAAAATAAAAAAACCTGATGCAAAGCGCATCAGGTTTTTGTTTTAGTTTTTCTTTAACTTGACATCTATTGTATTATAGCTGTTGTTATCGATTGTTAGAGTAACGGTTTGGGTAGTTTTAGTTGCGGTATAACCTGCGGGAGCGGTTATTGTCATGGTGTAATTACCGTAGTTGAGACCATCCTTGGTAACAACTCCTTCGGCATTGGTAGCACCAAAATCAAACTTTCTGCCATCCTTTGAGGTTAAAGAAATCTTTGCGCCCGAAACGGGAGCGCCGTTTTCATCCTTAACAACAACATCGGTCTTTGCGGCAAAACGCATATTAACCGGAGGCGAAATAACGCTTAAAGGCCATACGGGATCCGGACCGAAGCAGAAGCGCTCCATTGCGCAGAACTCGGGACCATTATCGTTTCCTACATGGTAAACCCAATGGTAGCCGTTCTTATAGCCTGCATAGATAGAAACATGACAAGCCCAATTAGAAGACTTATTATTCATATCATTGCAGAGAATTATTGAACCGATCGGGATATCCTGCGAAGGCTTAAAGCGGATTTCTCCTCCGCCCGAACGCGATGCAGTGAAGGGAATTTCATAGGAATAGCCCTTCTTAACCCAATCAAGAGCAGCTCTGTACCAATCATTTGCAAGGGTCGGGTTAGATGGCTTGGTCAAGAAAGAGGTATCAAGGCCAACAACATTGGGCAGATAGTTAAAGTAAACATAGGTTACATACGAAGCGCAAACAAGGTCGTGCTTTTCAAAATATGCAATATCGGGTAATCCCTGTGCGTTAGTTTCGTAACCGCTGGTTCCGCCATCATAATCATAGCTGATTTTTGAAAGCCAGCCGAGACCCTTCTTATATTTCGACAAAACATACTGCCACATTTTTCCGTCGGCACGATGCTTTTCGATATTATAACCGGTATAAACCATCGAATCTAAAAAGATATTATCTTCTATATCAATGCTGTTGTTGGGGTCATCCTTAACAGTAACAATGCTCTGCGGTTTGGATGATGTTGTGCTCTGCGGCTTAACCGAAGAAGAGGGTTTCTCGCTCGAAACGGGAGCCTCAGAGCTCGAAGGAGTATCGGAACTCGAAGGGGCATCGCTCGAAGAGATGATAGAAGAGGTATCAACCTCTATCTCCTTTTCATCACAAGCAGCAAAAGATAACATTAAAACAACAGTTAATGCTATTGCTATAATTCTGCTAAACTTTAGCATGATTTTTATCAATCCTCTCGATTAGTTAATAATCGAGTAAATTTTAATGCTAAACTGCAGTTTTGTCAAGCAATAAAAACTGGTAATATAATATATAAAATATTATTTCTTCAAATTATGTAGCATTTATGGTATAATATCCCTGCTAAAAATATCACCAAAAAGGATGGTAAAAATGATAGTTTTAATAGCAGGCGCTTCGCATAGCGGAAAAACAGCACTTGCCCAAAAGTTACTCGAGAAATATAAATATCCATATCTTTCGCTCGACCATCTAAAAATGGGACTTATTCGCAGCGGTAACACCTCCCTCACCCCCTTAAGCGATGATAATGATTTAACCGCTTATCTGTGGCCGATAGCAAAAGAGATAATCAAAACCGCAATTGAGAACAAGCAGAACTTAATTATTGAGGGCTGCTATATTCCCTTTGATTGGGCTAATGATTTTGAAAGCGAATACCTCGATAATATTAAATATTACTGCATCATTTTAAGCGAGAGTTATATAAGAAATAATTTCACCGATATAAAGGCATATGCTAATATTATCGAAAATCGCCTCTCAGACTCCGATTTATCTGCCGAGAGTTTGATTGCCGACAACCAAAAACACCTCGCAGAAGCCAAAAAACACGATTTAAACTGCATTCTTATCCAAGATAAGTATGAGGTTGATATAGAATTATAAAAAGAGCGGATGAAAACATCCGCTCTTTTTATTATTTGCCATTGCATTTATCAAAGCTTGGGTTGAAGGCATAGAAGTTTTTAGAGTCGAGTCGGTCGGTTGCGAGGCGGAGTCCTTCACCGAAACGCTGATAATGCACTATCTCTCGTTGGCGAAGGAATTTAATCACATCTGCAACATCGGGGTCATCGCAGAAGCGAAGAATATTATCATAGGTCGTTCTTGCTTTTTGCTCTGCCGCGAGGTCTTCATGCAAATCGGTTAAAATATCGCCCTTTGACTGCAAATATGCCGCTGTAAAGGGTGCACCCGATGCGGCAACGGGATAAATACCTGTTGTATGGTCAACAAAATAGGTATCAAAGCCCGATGCTTTTATTTCCTCCTCGGTTAGGTTGCGGGTTAACTGATAGACAATTGCGCCTATCATTTCGAGATGCCCGAGTTCTTCGGTTCCTATATCGGTTAATAGACCCTTAAGCTCATTATAAGGCATTGCAAAGCGCTGGCTCAAATATCGAAGACTGGCACCAAGTTCACCATCGGGACCGCCATATTGGGTGATTATGAGCTTTGCGAGTTGCGGGTTTGGATTTTTAATATTAACGGGATACTGAAGCTTTTTCTCATATTGCCACATTACATGCTCATCTCCTTAAGCGATTCCCAAGGCCAGGGGCCTTTTATCCAATCCCAACCGACAGTTCCTTTTGCTCCACCGGTTGTGATAGGACCATATTTTTGTTCGTATGCGCGAAGCATTGTTTCATATTTTGCTTTATAAGCATTAAACATTTTTAGCGCATCTTGATTATCAGGGTGGGTGTCTAAAAATAAATTCAACTCAACTAAAGCAAACTGAACACTCGAAAGCCGGCGCAGTTGCATTGATTGTTCGTTATTCATTTATGCCTCTCTCCAATTCTTGCAGCCGGTAAACGGTTTATCGAGATCGGGAAAAACCGTGCCCATGCATAATGCTTTTTCGGGTTCATAAACAACACCAAAGCTCTGCATAGGAACATAAGCCATTGTTAGGGGCATCGAATTAATACAGTTAGCGGCTTCCTCCGACATATGAATCATCGGCATTGCAACACTCTGTTTTGCGGGTGTGCCAAAAAATTTTTGGCGCGAAAAATTAAAGAAATCTTCCAAAGTTTTCTCCTCCGTTTTTAATGATTTCCCTTAACATACTATGCGGACAAGATTTTTTTGTTAAAAAAAGACCCAGGCCTTTCGACCTGGGTCAATCTATTTATCTAACGAGTTCCAATGCATCGCGCAGATAGCGAACAGGGATTATTTCGATATCGGCTTTGATGCCTTCTAATTGTTTTAGGTTGGTTTTCGGAACAATGCAACGCTTAAAACCAAGTCGAGCTGCCTCGGTTATTCGCATAGCGGCACGAGGAACATTTCTAATCTCGCCCGAGAGTCCTATCTCGCCAAAAGCAACAAGATCTTCGGGTAGCGGGATATCGCGGATTGCCGAAACAAGCGCAAGCGCAACCGGCAAATCTGCGGCAGGTTCATCAAGTTTCATTCCGCCAACTATATTCAGATATGCATCAAGGTTTGAAAAATATAGTCCATTCCTTTTCTCTAAAACCGCAAGCATAAGATTATAACGATTATAATCATAGCCGGTACACATTCTTCGCGGATTTCCAAAACCGGTAGTCGTTACAAGCGCTTGAACCTCGGCGAGAATGGGTCTTGTTCCCTCCATAACACAGGCAATACTTGAACCCGAAACATTGCGGCTTCTACCCGATAAAAGCATCATCGAAGGGTTTTCAACCTCGCGCAATCCCCCATCGCTCATTTCAAAAACGCCAATTTCATTGGTAGAGCCATAGCGGTTTTTAATAGCGCGCAAAATTCGATAAGACTGATTCCGCTCTCCTTCGAAATATAAAACGGTATCAACAATATGCTCAAGCACCTTGGGTCCTGCAATATCGCCACCTTTATTTACATGGCCAACGATGATTATCGGAATATCAAGGCTCTTTCCGGTTCTGAGGAATAGATTGGTTGATTCGCGAACCTGAACAATACTACCCGCTGAAGATGATAACTCATCGATACACATGGTTTGAATCGAATCGATCATAACAAGATCGGGTTTTTCGGTTTTTATATATTCGCAAACAGCCTGGGTATCGGTAATTGTCATAATTTTTAAATTATCATTATCAATAGAGAGGCGCTTAGCACGAAGCTTTATCTGAACCGAGGATTCCTCACCCGAAACATATAAAACATTGAGTCCCGCATCAATAGCACCGCAGATTTGAAGAAGAATTGTTGATTTTCCGATGCCGGGGTCGCCGCTTAAAAGCACAACCGAGCCCTTAACAATACCGCCGCCCAAAACTCTATCGAGCTCGCTGATATTAGTTATGTATCTATGCTCATCAACAATAGAAATCTCATCGATCTTTTTGGCAACAACGGTAACTGAGGATTTAACTATGGTAGCGCCCTTTGATACCTCGGCAATGGATTCCTCCATAGTGTTCCATTCGTTACATTCGGGACACTTGCCCATCCATTTGGGCGACTCATATCCGCAGTTGTTGCATATAAAAATACTTTTCAACTTCTGTGCCATTTTTTCACTACCTCATTCCGTTACTATAATCCATTATACCACAAAAAATACAAAATGCCATCATTCTTTGGTAATTTTCATCCTTGAGTTTTTGCAACTCCGCCTTATTACTCAAAAATCCACATTCAACTATTATCGCAGGACAGAGCGCATTTTTTAGCAAGTATATACTGCTCGTTCCCTTCTTGATTTGACGCTCATTTTCGGGCTGAAGCATATTAATAATAGAGCTATGAACTGAAAGCGCCAATCTCTCGGAATTCTCGGTTTTTTGAGAATAAAAGGTTTGCGCTCCGCTTACGGCGGTTGATGTGAATTTATTAAGATGGATGCTGACAAAAATGGCGTTCTCATATTCCCCCATCAACTTTAATCGATTATATAAATCGCTTGTTTTCTTGTTGCCCTTTGCATCATCGCTTGCTGTTGAAACATCACTCTCACGAGTCATAACCACATTAAAATTATAAAGCTCCAAAAAATCTCTAAGACTCTTCGCAATTTGTAGGTTGATATCTTTCTCGGGGGTTCCGTCCTCGGCAACGGCGCCGCCATCAAATCCCCCATGTCCTGCATCTATAATAACTGTCTTAATGGGTCGATAATCGGACATTACTCCGATAGCTGAATTTTCTTCGATATAAAATATTGCTCCAATACCACATACCAAAAGGCAAAGAACCAAAGGTAAAACCCCTCTTTTTAAAAAAGCCATAGCATCATTCCCCAATTTTTCTCTAAAAAATTTTATGTTTTTGGAATGATATATATTCTAATGCTGGAAAAAAACAGCAATCTGTGATATATTTGAATCGAGGTGATACAATGCTAAAATACGAAAATTTGTCGACCGATATATCTGAAAAAATCATTAGCGACCGAAAAAGTCTTTCTGTGCCGCCTTTTGCTTTTTTGGATGAAAACGCAATTCGCAGAGATAATTCTCACGATAAAGCTACTATTATTCGCACCCCTTTTATTCGCGATATCGATAAAATTATGCATTGTCCTTTTTATAACCGTTATGCTGATAAAACTCAGGTTTTTTCTTTTTATAAAAATGATGATATAACGAGAAGAGCTCTGCATGTTCAATTAGTTTCCCGCATCGCAAGAACAATTGGCAAGGCTTTGGGTCTCAATCTCGAGCTAATTGAAGCAATTGCGCTCGGGCATGATATAGGACACACCCCTTTTGGACATGCCGGCGAAGGCTTTTTGGATGAATTATATTATGAAAACACCTCACGACATTTTAGCCATAATATTCATTCGGTTAGGGTTCTTGATAAAATCCATCCCTTCAACATAACTCTTCAAACACTTTGCGGCATTGCAGCGCATGATGGCGAAATCGAGCTATCCGAATATCGCCCGAAGGAGTTAACTGATTTCGCAGAATTCGATAGACTAATCGAGGATTGTTATCTTGATAAGTCTAATATTAAAAAGCTTGTCCCCTCAACACTCGAAGGCTGCGTTATGCGAATTTCAGATATAATCGCATACCTCGGAAAAGACCGTCAGGATGCCGAAAAAACTAATATTATATCCAACAGCGAATTCAAAAACGGAACTATCGGAAAATTTAATGCCGAAATTATAAATAACCTTATCGTTAATATCGTTGAAAACAGCTATGGAAAGCCTTTTATTAAAATGGATGAAGAACACTTTGCGGCACTCAAAACCGCCAAAAAGGACAATTACGAGCTGATTTACAACCGTAGCGAGGTTGAGGATAAACTAAAGAAGATTGTTAAACCGATGATGGCGGAGGTTTATTATAAATTGCTCGATGATTTAAAATCCGGAAAAACCGATTCGCCGATATTTACCCATCACATAGCAAAAATTAATGCCTCGTTCTATGCTCGCGAAGAAGCTTATATCAATACTGAACCTAACCAAATTGTTGTTGATTATATCGCATCGATGACCGATGACTATTTTATTGATCTATATGCCCACCTTTTCCCCGAAAGTGATAAAAAAATTCAATATGTTGGATACTTTTAAAGATAAAAGACCGAGCAATCCGCTCGGTCTTTTTTTATGTAATTATTTAGTTTCCTTCTTGAATCCGAAAATCAATTTTAAAAAGCTTCCTAAAAGTTTCGGACTTTTTACAACTACTACCCTCATAAAGCAACCTCCATCAACATTTTGTGCAAGAAATTCCAAGGCACACGATTGCAAGAGATAGCAGCATAATCAGCGTTCTTGTTGGACACATGCACGAAACAAGTAATCCCGTTCCAAAAAACACCGCCGATGTTCCTCTGTTAAAACGCTTTCTATTACGCAAAAAATCACCGCTTTCGCTAACCTACTAACAGTATACGAAAACGATGATATTTTGTTACCTTTTATTTTGATTACCTTTAATTTCCCATTCTTTATATTTGGAAAGTTCGGCATAAAGGCGTTTGTAATTTTCATAGCGGCTGCCTGCGATTTTACCCGATTCCAGCGCCTCCATAATGGCGCATCCTCGCTCGCCCGTATGTGTGCAAGATGTGAACTTGCATCCGCCGATATATTCTTCAAATTCACGGAACGCAAACTGCAGATTTTCTTTATAAATCAAATCCGATTCTTCGATATCAATAGAAGAAAATCCGGGAGTATCTGCAACAAAACCATCATCGCCAACCGAAAACAGTTGAACATGGCGGGTTGTATGGCGGCCGCGACCGAGTTTTTCGCTAACCTCTCCTGTTTTTAAGGAAAGATCGGCAAACAACGCATTTAGCAGGCTCGATTTGCCAACTCCGGTATTTCCCGCAAAAACAGAAACACTACCTTTAAGTTCATCAAAAACAGCATCAACACCCTCACCTGTTGCTGCCGAAACAACATAAACTTTAAAACCGCATTTTTCATAAACCGCGGCAATTTCATCGAAGCTGCCGATATCGGCCTTATTAAAAACAATTATCGGTTCAATTCCCTTATCCTCTGCGATAGCAGTCATGCTATCAATGACAAAGGTATTAGGTGCGGGGGTTTCATATGCAGAAACAATAAAGAGTTTATCAATATTGGCTATAGGCGGGCGATTAAGCGAATTTTTTCGTTCAAAAATCCGCTTAACCACACCGGTTCCATCGGCTAAAACCTCAATCTCAACGCTATCGCCAACAAGCGGACTATCTCCTTTTTTTCGAAAGAGTCCGCGAGCATGGCACTCAATAACCGCGCTTCCGATATCAACATAATAGAATCCCGAAAGCGCTTTAATGATTATTCCTTTTTCCATCAATTACCGCCCAAATTAGTTAGTGGTGTCATCTGCGCCGTTCTGATTATCGGGAGCAGTACTATTTTCCTTAACCGGATAATCATATTCAAGTTCTACAGTATAACCCTTATACTCAGAATCAAGCTTAATTCTTAAATAATCATTATTTTCTTTATCATCAGGAGTAAGCATAATATCGAGCGAAATATCCTTGCCCTTTTCGGTTACAACAGTAAAGGTATATGTTCCGGTTGCATTCCAGAAATTAATCTTTGTAGAGCGAGCAACCTCATCTTTTATGGTTGGATTATAAACCCAAATGTAACCGTATTCATATTTATAATCGGTCGGAATTGCTATCTCAACATCATAGCTGATTTTTCCCGAGCTCTTATAGATGGTAATAATGCTACCGAGCGGAGCCTGGGTAGTATCGGTAGCAGAAGGATCCTGCTTTGCAATAACACCAACGGGATAATCAGAATTATCAATAAGCTCAACCTTATAAGAGAATCCGGCTGCAGATAAGTCCTCAATAGCCTTTTCTTCGGTTAGACCAACAACATTGGGTAAATCAACCATGGGAGCATCGGTTCCAAGGCTTACATAAACAGTAACGGTTTCGCCCGGATCAAGCGGCTGACCTGCTTCGGGTAGAGTTTTGAATACAACATCAGAAGTTACATTTTCGTTTTCTTCAAACTCGAATTCAACAAGGAAGCCCTGCATAGTCAAGGTTTTCTCGGCGATATCTTTTCGCTCGCCAATAACATTTGGAACACTAACCGTTTCGTTTCCAAGGCTTAAGAAAACAGTAATTTTTGCGCCCTTAACAACCTTTTTATTCTCGGCTTCGGGATTTTGCTTGAATACGGTTTTATAGTCATATTCTTCATTGTGTTCCCATTTGAAATCGATAGTAAAATCTTTTGCATATTCGCTGCTCTGAACCTCTTCAAGGGTCATACCCACGAAATTGGGACAATCAACGGTTTCGGTTTTCTTATTAAACCAACCAAGAACAAAAGCCAAAACAAGCAACGCGGCAACAGCAAGAGCACCTGCAACACCAGCGAGGATCGGAATAATCGGGAATTTATCCTTCTCATCATTCTGATTGGCTTCCTCGGCATCATAATTGGTGTCAGAGATAAACTTTGTTGGCGAATTATCAACAAAGTATGAATAATCAAAGGTAGCAGCAGGATCTTTGCGGAAGGAATCGATATCGCAAAGCATCTCGGCAGCCGACTTATAACGGCGGGAGGCATCCTTCTGCATGGCATGCATTGTTATTTGCTCAAGTCCGAGGGGTATAGAACCATTAATTTCGGTAGGAGGCGAAGGCTCGCGCTGGAGCTGCATGATAGCAACCGAAACGGCATTCTCAGCCTGGAACGGAAGCTGACCGGTAAGCATTTCATAAAGAATAACGCCAACCGAATAAACGTCGCTCTTTTCATCGGTGAATTCACCTCTTGCCTGCTCGGGGCTGATATAGTGAACCGAACCGATAGCCTTATCAGTTATAGTCTTCTGCTCACTTCGAGCAAAACGAGCAATACCAAAGTCGGTAACCTTTATGGTTCCATCCTGTAAAACCATAATATTCTGCGGCTTAATATCGCGATGAACAATACCGCGATCATGTGCATGCTGCAATCCGCGGAGAACCTGCAGAATAAAGTGAACTGCATCCTTCCAAGGCAGACTTCCTTCGCGCTCAATATATTGCTTAAGAGTAATACCATCGATATACTCCATAACGATATACTGAATGAGATCGCCAAAGCTAACATCGTTAACCTTAACGATATTAGGATGCGACATCATAGCAATAGCCTTAGATTCATTTTTAAATCTTCTGAGGAATTCCTCGTTATTCGAGAACTCCTCTTTAAGAATTTTAATGGCAACAATTTTATCCTCAACATTGTCGTAGGCCTTATAAACAACGGCCATACCGCCAACGCCGATTACTTCTCTGATTTCATATCGTCCATCAAGACGTTTTCCAACATACTTATCCATAAGTTTACCTCCAGATAAAAGCAAAAACTAATCGTTTTTTATCATAACAACCGTTATGTTATCGGTTCCGCCGCCCTTGTTTGCGGCATCAACCAACAACTGCGGACATTCAGCGAATTGGTTTTTTTCGATTATATCGATCATTTGACCGGAATCAACAAAATTAGTTAAACCATCGGTACAAAGAATCAAAATCGCACCCTTTGGCAATCTTTCCTCACCAAAATCAATTTCGATATCCTCCGAAACGCCAAGCGCTCTGGTTATAACATTCTTTCGCGGGTCGTTACGCGCTTCATCGGGGGTAATCTCTCCCCTCTCGACCATATTTTGAACAACAGAATGATCGCGCGTTATCTGACGCAAAGAGCCGTTATCATAGATATAAGCACGGCTATCTCCTGCGTGCGCCAGAATAATATCCTCACCAAAGGTAATCGCAACAACAACCGTTGTTCCCATACCTGCGAGGCTTTCGTTCTCTGCAGCCTCATCAAAAACATTTAAATTTGCAGCAATTATCGCCGATTCCAGCATTGCCGAAATTCCATTGGCAGTCATATCGGAATGATAAGTATTTGCTATGCAATCGGATATAGTTTTAACCGCCTTACCGCTTGCAATATTGCCACCGTTGGCACCACCCATACCATCGCAAACAACAGCCCAGGCAGCTCCGCGAATTTCTCCTGCAGAGAAAGAATCTTGATTCGAAGAGCGAACTCTTCCGATATCAGATTTACTTGCAATTTGCACTATCATCCCTCCTTCTTTTTTTGATTTCTCAATTGGCCGCAAGAAGCATCAATATCTGCTCCCAAAGTTCGGCGAATTGTTGTATTTAAACCTTTGCTGTTTAAATAATCGCAAAAGTTATTTACATTTTTATCATCGGAACGCTTAAAATCGTTCTCAACAACAGGGTTTGCGGGTATCAAATTAACATGACACATAAGTCCGCGTAAAAGTTTTATAAGCCCATCGGCACATTCCTTTGAATCATTAACATCCTTAATCATTGCATACTCAAAAGAAATTCGCCTGCCGGTTACTTTTTGATATTTGCGGCATGCATCAATAAGCGCCGCTACATTCCATTTTTTATTAACCGGCATCATACGACTACGCATCTCATCAAACGGCGCATGAAGCGAAATTGAGAGAGTTATGGGCATATTCTCGGCAGCCAAGCGCTCAATCCCCGAAACAACACCCGAGGTTGAAAGCGAAATATGGCGAAGGCCGATGTTCATGCCATCATCATGCGAAACAAGTCGCAGAAATCGAACCGAATTATCATAGTTATCAAGAGGCTCGCCCATTCCCATCAAAACAAGATTCGAAATCGGTTTTCCCGCATCTTTTTCAACTGTTTCAATTTGAGCAAGCATCTCAGAAGGAGCAAGATTTCTTGAAAAACCGCTTTTTCCGGTTGCACAAAAAGTACAACCCATCTTGCAGCCAACCTGAGTTGAAATACAAAGAGTAAGGCCATGATGATAAGACATCAAAACGCACTCGATATACTCGCCATCGTTAAGCTTTAATAAGTATTTACTCGTAGGATCAAGCTTAGAAACCTGCTTATTTTCAATAGTTGCAACAGCAATATAATAATTCTCTTGCAAAATTTCACGAAAATCTGCAGGAAGATTGCTCATGTCATTAAAATCGCAAACGCCTTTTGTAAGCCACTGTTTCACTTGTTTG
>JAZOXC010000119.1:0-1143 GCA_045659535.1 Acutalibacteraceae bacterium | reverse complement strand
CCCCTCTCGACATTCGAGAGGGGTTCTTTTTTAGAATATGTTTTTAAAGGCTTCGGGGGAGATTTTCTCTACCCTGCGGTCGTAGGTTATAAGGCCGTTTGTTTCATCCTCAACATCCGAAAGCTGAGTATAAACCGCGGCACAAAGCCCCTTTTCTACGGCGGGCATAACCTCGGTTTTATAGAGCTCTTTTATCGCGCTCTCAAGTTCCTCGGCAGATTTAAACTTGCGGTAGCCGTATTCCTTTTCTTTATTGGCGCGATGCCCCTCGACACTATGGGCGAAGCCGCCAAACTCGGATAGGATAACCGGTTTTTTACCCGCGCGCCATTTATAAGGTTTGAAATAAACATGCTCGCTTATAACATCGCTCTCGCCGCCCATAAACCAGCCCGATGCGCTATCGATAAAGCGGCTGCCGTCGAGCGCCTTTAAGCGGCGATATGCTCCCGCGGAATCAAACTGACCCCACCCTTCATTAAAGATTGTCCAAAGACAAATCGAGGGGTGGTTATAAAGCGCCTTAACGGTTTGCTCCATATCATTTAGAAATTTTTCGCGCGAGGTTTTATTTTTATGGGCATTTTTATCCCGTTTGCGCTTAAAGCCAAGGGTTGGCAGAGCGGTATCGCGAAGGAAGCTATAGCCTCCGTTGTTAACCATATCTTGAAAAACAACCATGCCCAAGCGGTCGCAATCATAATAAAACTGCTCGGGCTCGATTTTTATATGTTTTCGAAGCATATTAAAGCCGAGGCCCTTTGCGAAAAGGATATCATCCTCATAAGCCTTCAAGTCGGCCGGGGTATATATTCCCTCGGGGAAATAGCCCTGATCCAAAAGGCCATTAAAGAAATAGGGAGCTCCGTTTAAAAGCAATCGCGGGATACCGTCAACCTCGCCTATTTCGAGGGTTCTAACCGCGAAATAGGAAAAAACCTCATCCTCGCCGCTTTTTATTTTGAAATAATAGAGTTTTGGATTCTCGGGCGACCAGAAAACGGGGTTTTCTAACCTAATATCGCAAACTCCGTTCGAGAGCGGATATTCGCCCTCGCCATCTACCGAAATGATGCCCTCTTTTGCGCCAAAGGCGGTAAGTCGGAGGCCAAGCGGTCTTAGGAAGACAATTGATAGATTCAA
>JAZOXC010000118.1:0-2460 GCA_045659535.1 Acutalibacteraceae bacterium | reverse complement strand
AAAGAACTTATAGCACAAACACCAATCGAGCCGCGTAACTCCTCGAGACTTTTGGTCCTCGACCGCGAAAGTGGGCTCATTGAACATACTGTTTTTTCCGCTTTGGATGGCTTTTTGCGAGAAGGAGATTGTATCATTCTTAATGATACTCGCGTGCTTCCTGCGCGAATTTTCGGCAATAGAACAGATACCGGAGCAGTTGTTGAGTTCGTATTGCTTAAAAACCTTGGAAATGACCTTTGGGAAACCATCGCAGGTCCCGGCAAGAAAGCTAAAGAAGGTCATTCGTTTTCATTCGGCGATAAACTTTCGGCCGTTGTAAACGGAGTTCTCGATAACGGCAATCGTATTATAAAATTCTCATATGATGGCGAATTTTATTCTATCCTTGATGAGGTTGGAAATATGCCTCTTCCGCCCTATATTACCGAAAAATTAGATGATAAAGAGCGCTATCAAACTGTTTATTCAAAAGAACTCGGCTCGGCCGCAGCTCCTACTGCAGGTCTGCATTTCACCGATGAAATGCTCACCGATTTGAAGGAAAAGGGAATAAACATTGGATTTGTAACCCTGCATGTTGGTCTTGGAACCTTTAGACCTGTTAAGGTCGATGATATCAAAGATCATGTTATGCATTCAGAGCATTATCATGTTCCAAAAGAAACCGCCGAGCTTATTAATAAAACGAAGGCCGCAGGCGGCAGAGTTATATGTGTTGGAACAACCAGCTGCAGAACCCTTGAAAGTGCCTATGGCGATGGAAAAATTGAGGAGTGCAGCGGCGATACTTCGATATTTATTTATCCCGGCTACAAGTTTAAATGCATGGATGCACTTATAACCAACTTCCATCTTCCCGAAAGCACACTCATCATGCTCGTTTCCGCCTTTGCAGGATACGACCACACCATGAATGCCTACAAGACCGCCGTTTCGGAAAAATACCGCTTTTTCTCATTCGGCGATGCTATGTTTATCAAATAACCAAAAGAGGTAATTGAATGTTTACTGTTAAGAAAACCGAGGGCAGCGCTCGACTTGGAACGCTCGAAACGGTTCACGGAACTGTTGAAACACCCGCCTTTATGAATGTTGCCACCTCGGCCGCAATCAAGGGTGCTGTTTCGGCAGAGGATCTAAAAAATCTGCATTGCCAGGTAATGCTCAGCAATACTTATCATCTCCATGTAAGACCCGGAGATGACCTTATTTATAAGCTTGGCGGTCTCCATAAATTTTCAACATGGGATGGTCCGATTCTAACTGATAGCGGCGGATTTCAAGTATTTTCACTATCTTCGCTTCGTAAAATAGAGGAAGAGGGAGTAACCTTTAATTCTCATGTTGATGGCAAGCGCATATTTATGGGTCCTGAAGAAAGTATGAGAATTCAGTCTCATCTCGGCTCAACCATTGCAATGGCATTTGATGAGTGCGTTGAAAACCCCGCAACCCATGCATATTCAAAAGCATCATGCGAAAGAACCTATCGCTGGCTTGTTCGCTGTAAAAACGAGATGGAAAGGCTAAACTCGCTCGAAGAAACAATCAATAAAAATCAGATGCTCTTCGGTATCAATCAAGGATGCACCTTCTCGGATTTAAGAATCGAGCATATGAAACAGATTCGCGAACTCGATCTTGATGGCTATGCTATCGGCGGTCTTGCTGTTGGCGAGCCAACCGATGACATGTATCGCGTTATCGAGGCAGTTGAGCCCTATATGCCGCAAGAAAAACCCCGTTATCTTATGGGTGTTGGTACCCCGCTTAATATTCTCAATGCCGTTGAAAGAGGAGTCGACCTTTTTGATTGCGTTATGCCCAGCCGTAATGCGCGTCATGGTCAGTTATTCACCAATTTTGGCATCATAAACCTGAATAACGAAAAATATAAGGATGATATGAGTCCCATCGATCCCGACTGCGATTGTCCAGTTTGCAAGCGCTATTCAAGAGCATATCTGCGCCACCTGCTTAAAAGCGGCGAGATGCTATCGCAGAGATTGCTTGTTATGCATAATCTTCATTTCTATAATACCCTTATGGAAGAGATCCGCGAGGCGCTAAAGGAAGGCAGATTTGCAGAATATAAGCGCGAAAAAGAGCGTTTTATCGGAACTCGCGTTTAAAAAATAAAATAGTGCTTGAAATATTACCGCTTTAAAGGTATAATGTTTTTAGTTAATTTTTGGAGGTATAATATCAATGAATAATGCAGTTATTGCTTTAGCCGAAACTACCGGAACTACATCCAGCGCAGCTCCGCAGAGCAGTGGTTCCAGCGGATTAATCGTTATGATAGCTTATGTTGCTATCCTCGGTCTTGCTATGTATTTCTTACTTATCAGACCCAACAAGAAAAAGAAGAAGCAGGAAATCGCTCTTCGCGAAGGTCTTCAGCCGGGCGATGAAATCATCACCATCGGCGGTTTCTATGGTCGTATCATGTCGATC
>JAZOXC010000117.1:0-5805 GCA_045659535.1 Acutalibacteraceae bacterium | reverse complement strand
CTTCCCTCTCCATCGCAGAGAACGCGATAAGTTTTACCAACCATCGAACCATAAATCTCGCGCGAGATTTCCTCCTGCGCTTTTAGAAGTTCTGTGAACCATTTGCCCTTCTCTTCTCGGGATATCGGATCCTCCATAACTGCGGCGGGGGTTCCATCTCGCTTGGAATAGATGAAGGTGAAAAGCGAGGTGAATCTAACCTCGCGAATAACCTTAACGGTTTCGAGGAAATCTTCATAGGTTTCGCCCGGGAAACCAACTATGATATCGCTTGTTAGGGTAATATCGGGCATTCTCTCTCTCGCATAGGCGATAAGTTCTTTATAATGCTCAATATCATAATGGCGATTCATAATTTTTAGGATTCTATCGCTTCCGCATTGCATCGGAAGATGGAGCTGGTGGCAAACCTTTTCGCATTCTGCCATTGTATCAAGCAGCTCCTTGGTGCAATCCTTTGGATGCGAGGTCATGAATCGGATTTTAAAATCTCCCTCGATTTCATTTATCATGCGAAGGAGCTTTGAAAAATTAACCCCATGAGACTCGCCTTTGCCATAAGAGTTTACATTTTGACCTAAAAGGGTTATTTCCTTAAAGCCCGAAGCAACCATCTCGCGAGCCTCGGCAAGCACCTCTTCGGGGTCACGGGAGCGCTCTCTTCCACGAACATACGGAACGATACAGTATGTGCAGAAATTATTGCAACCATACATAATCGGGAGCCATCCTTTTAGCGAACCATCGCGACTAACAGGACCACCCTCCACTATTTTCTCATTATCGGTTTCGATATTGAAAACTCGCTTTTTGCCCATCAGCAGATTATAAACAAATACGGGCAAACGATAGCTAACATGGGTTCCGAAAAGAATATCAACATACGGGTAACTTTTTCTTATGCGGTCGGCAACCGATTGCTGCTGAACCATACAACCGCAAATTGCGATAATCATTCCGGGGCGGCGGCGCTTTAAATGCTTTAGAGCACCCAAATTTCCATAAACCCTCGCCTCGGCATGCTCACGAACGGCACATGTATTAAAAAGAACAAAATCGGCATCATCTGCAGTATCGGTTAGGTCATAGCCCATTTTTATAAGCATGCCCTTCATATGCTCGCTGTCGCTAACATTTTGCTGGCAACCATAAGTTTCAACAAATGCTCGCGGCTTTACCGAATAGGTATTGCCAACCATTTCGGCAACTCTATCAGCAAATGTCAGCTGCTCTTCCATCTGCGGAGGAGCCTTTTTTTGCAATTCCAAAATGCATTCTCCTATAATGTGTGTATAATCTCGAACATATAAACATATATATTCAATTTATTATAACTCAAAAGATGCTGCTCTTCAAGTATAAATATATAATAAATAATAAAAACACCGCCCCAAAAACAGCGGTGTTTTTATTCTTCGGGTATGATCGGAATATAGCTTTTGGCTATATTCATCGCTATCGCGTTCATCAAAAAATGTTAGGTAAAGAGCGGTTATTGCAACAATATTTTAATGGCGGTAATACCCTTAATCTTTAGGGTTCTCTCGGCGATATGAAGCATTTTGTTTTCGGCTTAATTTACATATCTGATTACACCAAAATACCTGTTTTTCAAGCATTAAGCGGGAAAAATATAATCCTTCGACATATAGCCTTCTATATCCCCAAACTTAACAACATACCAATCGGGAACCTCGGCAAAAATCGTTACCTGCGAGCCATTCGGCGCCATACCCAAAACGGTTGAATATATATCGGGATTTTCGCGAATATTAACACCCCCGCCGCCCGGAGTTCTTACAACTCCCATTCGCGAATATTGGGGCATATTAAATGGTATTGCAAAAAATTCGCAAAGCGCCAAAACAGTATATCGCGCCAAAATATCTATATTTTTCCGAATCCACTCGGCATCGGCATAATTATCATGAAAAGCATATTCAATAAGTACCGAGGGAGCGCGAGTACGCCTAACCTCGCCAAGACTGGTTGTTGGAACGGTTCGAACATTTTCGGGGTTGGGATAAATGAGTCGCATATTATCAGCTATTATTTCGGCTGCTCTGCGACCTTCGCTGCTCTCGGGATAAAAATAGACCTCTACTCCCCTGTTCTGCCCCGCATTTTGCGGCGCTGAGGCGTTTGAATGAAGAGCCAAATGAAGATCATAGGTACCCGCGTTGGATTGCGTTATCGAACTACCTGCGGTCATTTCGGGTGTGTTTCGCACATAACCTATGCCGCTCGCATTTAAATAAGGAATCATCGCATCGGCTATTAGATTCATATAATATTCTTCGCTGCCTGAACCATCAATATATTGGTTGAATTCTTGGGTTGAGGGACTTAGATAAATAGTTGGCATAAAGCACCTTCTTTCACTAAAGTTTATGAAAAAGGGTGCAAAAAAAGCACCGCCAAAACCTTGGCGGTGCTGAAAACTTATTATTCTTCGGGAACAAGATGGAGAAGGAGTACAACTGCTTCGGGGGTAAGCTGCGGAGCAGAAAGGCGGAGGCCATACTGCATCTTGCCCGGAGCGAACTCGGCTTCTGCAATGAAATCATGGGGCTTAAATTCGAAATGAACGTGGCCCGACATCATAGCAACGATGGGAGTTTTGGGATCCTTTAAGATCTCCATCATCTCGCGGGTTGCATCATTGCAAAGACAGCTCTTGCAATGTCCAACTTCCTCGGCGCGCTCATCCGGAACACCCATCATAAGGAGAAGGTGCTTATCGGGGCGCTCATCATGGATAATGTGCTCTCCGATTTCGGGGCAATATGCGGGAAGGTGCATACAAATAACCATCGGCTTGCCGATTTTAACAACCTCTTTAAACTGCTTAACGGTTTCGGGGAAAACGCGGTCGGCCTGGTTATCAAGGGCAACGAGTAAAACATCGCCTAAATCGGTTACCTGAACATACGGATTATCATTCTTAATAACCTTAAACTTGGGAACATTATCAAGCCAGTTATAGATATTGTTGTATGTACGGGGATAGTTCCAATCGTGGTTTCCGAGGGCATAAACATAGTTTTTGCACTCTTTATTAAAGAACTCATCAATAAGATCAAGGTTTGCAGCCGAGGGGAAATCGATAACATCGCCGCAACCCATTACTGCATCGGGCTGAGTTTTCTTAACATATTCACGAATCTCAGCGAAGCAACGAGATGCGTTCGGGAACATATAAGAACGCTCTTTCTGAAGCTTCTGGCTGTATTCATCATCATCACGCTCATCACGCAATGTTAAATGAACATCGGCAATACCAACGATATTTTTCGGCTCTTTAAGGCCTTTTACTTTGAGGGTTTTCTCAACAACATGAAGCATAATTGACACTCCTATTTTTTAACTTCACAGAGTTTTATATAATTTAAGGCGCACATACAGAAACTATATGTGCGCCGAAAATTTGAAATTAGGCTTTTTTCTTTTTAAGAACGAAAGATGTACCGGCAGCGAGGATTGCAACAATCATAACAGCAATAGCTATAGAGATCGAAGAGTTATCGCCGGTTGCGGGAGGAGTTACGGGATCCTCAGAAGGTCCAACAACCTCTTCACCGCCATAAACTACGAATATAGCGGATTTGCCATACTCAACAATAACTTCGTTTCCATCAACCTTATCGCTAAGTTTTACAAGCTTATTGGTTGCGGGATCATAAATTGCAACATCATAATCATAACCAGCTACTGCATCAAGGATATCGAGCGAAAGGGTATACTTGGTACCGGTAGCAAGATCAACAGAGTTACCTGCGGCATCGAGGAAATCAACCTTGAACATATAACTTGCAAGATAATCAGATACTGCTTCAACAACATCTTCGGCCTCATCAGCGCCAAGCTCGGAAATAACAGGGGTTACAACCTCGCCAAAAGCGCCCTTATCAACCGAAACGGTAGCACCAAAGGCATCGTTGGTTACATCTGCGGGGAGATAGGTCTTTATGGATTTGGAGCAACCGCTGCAAACCATTTCATACCAACCATCCATGCCTGCAACAGGAGTCCACACGGTTGCGTGGTTATGACCGGTCTGCGGAACGGTAACATCCTTATACTCGCCGCATGCGCAGTAGAAACGATCGAAACCATCCTCTTCGCACTGGGGAGCCTTGCTCTCAGCATCGTTCTTGGTGTTGAAATCATGTCCGGTTTGCGGAATGGGGGTATCCTTATATTCGCCGCATGCGCAGTAGAAACGATCGAACCCATCTTCTTCGCACTTGGGAGCCTTGGTCTCAGCATCGTTCTTGGTGTTGAAATCGTGTCCGGTCTGCGAAATGGGGGTATCCTTATGCTCACCGCAAGCGCAGTAGTAGCGGTCGAAACCATCCTCTTCGCACTCGGGAGCCTTGCTCTCTGCGGCATTATAATCATCAAAGGAATGAGTATGCTTAACAACAACCGAGATTGCAGCATCTTCAACCGAATCAAAAACGGGTGTTCCGTTATTATTAAGTTTGTTGGTTACAACCTTGATAGCGATGTTATAATCACCATTATCGGCAATAGCATCATCAACATCAAAGGTTAAAACAGCGAAAGCTGCACCGGCTGCTACGGACTTAGCGGTAGCGGAAGCACCGGCAAATTTAACAGTATTGGTTCCAACAGGATTGTAAGCATTTACCGAAGGCATTGCTGCACCGATGGTTACATCATCGAGTTTGACAGCAGAAGCATCGAAAATTACAGAAAATTCGATGTTGGTGAAGTTCATTGCGGCATTAGCCGAAACGGTTACTTCGAGGCTATCTCCGGGCATTACTTCGGTATCAGCGGCAACTACAACTGCTTTAGTAGGAGTTGCGGCAGAAGAAGCAATAGCAAATGCGGAGAAAACCAAAACAAGCGACAGAATTGCTGCTAAAAGTTTAACGGTTTTTTTCATAAAAGCGTATTCCCTTCTTGACTTTAAAGGGCACAAACTATAGTTTGCACCTATACAAAGATAGTATATAACAAAAGTTATACTATGTCAATAAACAATAAAGCAATATTTTCATAAATTTTGCTAAAATCGCACAAAAAATCATCTTTTGACCGGCAACTCGCCAAATAAAACAAAAAGCATCGCAGAAACGAGGTCTGCGATGCTTTGAGATTGCTTTTAAACAGCGTTATTATTCGGCTTGGATTTCGGCATTATCGAACAAGAACTGGCGAACGGCCTCATAAACGAGAAGGTACTCAACCTGTGCATAATCGATAACTTCCTTTACCTCTTCGGTTGTTACCGGAGCGGAAAGGGTGGAATATTCGGATGCAAGCGAAGAAAACTTTCCTTCAACCATATCTGCACTTGGAATTAGGCCTTCCTTTTGGGCGATATAGTAGATAACGAGGTAATAAGGCATCATCTCGGTATAGTCCTCTGCAAGCTGGGATTTAACACTCTCAACAGTTGTACCGAAATAGGTTTCGAGGGTTATGCCATAGGCATCGGCTAAATCCTGATAATTTTTAATTTCAAGTTCAACGAAATAGTCAATCTCTTTGGTGGGAGTTTTGAGCATTTTTGCCCCTTCGGTTAGGGTTTCGTGGCAATAGGTTTGAACCGCATAGCTAAATACATATGCATTGTATTCATCGGCGGTATTATAGCCGAGTTTTTTAGCGATTTCATCGGTTATTTCCTCGGGGAAAACAGTTCTTACAACCTTTTTGATAGACACGGTAAAGACAACATCCTGTCCGTTAAGTTCTTCTTTACCATAGTTTTCGGGGAAGGTTAACTCAAGCTCAACGGTGCTGCCGATAGCGGCACCTACAAGCCCTTCT
>JAZOXC010000116.1:0-1704 GCA_045659535.1 Acutalibacteraceae bacterium | reverse complement strand
AGAACTTCTCGAAAAATCCCCCTTCGATCTTTCGGGCGGCGAAAAAAGGCGAGTTGCAATTGCGGGCGTTATGGCAATGATGCCTAAGGTTATCGTTTTTGATGAGCCTACCGCAGGACTTGACCCCGCAGGAAGAGATTTAGTATTAAACAAAATTAAGGAATATAGAGACCTTACAGGCGCCTTGGTCTTTATCGTATCGCATAGCATGGAGGATATGGCCAAAACTGCCGACCGCTTGCTGGTTATGAATAAAGGCGAGCTGTTTATGCTCGATAAAACTGAAAATGTTTTTAAAGAGAGTCGTGTTTTGGAAGAAATTGGTCTCAGTGTTCCTCAGATAACTCGAGTTTTTTGCAAGCTTTCTGATAGCGGATTGCCGGTTCCCGATGATGTTTTCACCATCGAAGGAGCATATAATGCGCTTCTGCCCTTGCTGAAAGGGGGCGCTTTGAATGGCTAAGGATATAACATTTGGTCAATATTTTCCCGCAAAATCCATTATCCATCGTATCGACCCTCGATTAAAGCTTATATTGCTTGTTGCATACATTGTTTTTATATTTGTATGCGGTAATGGATATGCCCTTGGTCTTATGGGCGCCTTTACCATCTCGCTTGTTGTTGCTTCGCGCGTTCCCGTTAGGTTATTTCTAAAGAGCATCAAAGCTATTTTGATCGTAATTATTCTAACCTCTGTCTTGAACGCACTTTATGTTGACACAGGTAAGGTTGTTGTTGAGTTTTGGGTTATCAAAATAACAACGGGAGGAATACTCCGAGCAGTGTTTATGTCTTCTCGCATCCTAATTTTGATTCTCGCGAGTTCGCTGCTGACCTATACGACAACACCAACAGCCCTAACGGATGCGATTGAGCGTGTATTAAAACCGCTCAAATTCATAGGCTTAGGTGAGGCTGTTCATATCATGGCAATGATGATAACCATTGCCCTTAGATTTATTCCAACACTTATTGAAGAAACCGACAAAATCATGTCGGCGCAAAAGGCTCGCGGAGCCGATATGGATAGCGGCTCACTGCTCCATAGAGTAAAGGCTTTGATTCCAATATTAATCCCGCTTCTTATATCATCGGTTCGAAGAGCCTATGATTTAGCCGATGCTATGGAATGCCGCTGTTATACAGGCGGTGCAGGTCGCAAGCGCATGAAACAGCTCCGCCTTAGGTCTTGCGATTATGTATCTATGCTTTTGTGTATCGTTATTTTTTCGGGCATTATAGGACTCAATATACTTTTTTAGGTGGTAAAAATGAAAAAGTTGCTGCTGAAAATTCGTTATGATGGAACAAACTACTGCGGTTGGCAGGTTCAACCGAACGGTATTTCTGTGCAGCAGCGAATGTGTGAAGCTCTATCGGATTTGCTCGGCGTTAAAACCGATGTAACAGGTTGTAGTCGTACCGATTCGGGTGTTCATGCAAACGAATTTTGTTGCCATTTTACAACCGAAAACAAAACCATCGATTCAGCAGGGTTTATAGGCGCATTAAATGTTCGCTTACCCGAAGATATATCGATAATTAATTGTGCCCCTGTCTCGGATGATTTCCACGCAAGATATAATGCAACAGGAAAAAGATATATCTATAAGCTCTACAGAAGCGAGGTCAGAGATCCTTTCCTTGATAAATACGCACTTAGGGTTTCTAAACCGCTTAATATCGATAAGTCGGAGGCCA
>JAZOXC010000115.1:0-1786 GCA_045659535.1 Acutalibacteraceae bacterium | reverse complement strand
AGTGATTAAAGCCTATGGTCGAGGTTAAACCTGTAAAGCTCGGTAGGAACGAGAGAATGAGCTTTTCTAAAATCAAAGAGGTTATTGATATGCCTAACCTCATTGAGGTACAGAAAGACTCGTACAAATGGTTTGTCGAAGAGGGATTGAAGGAAGTATTTAGAGATATGTCTTCCATCACCGACTACACCGGAAATCTTGAATTAAAGTTCATTGATTATCGCTTCGATGAGAAACCGAAATATAGTGTTACCGAGTGTAAAGCCCGTGATACAACATACGCAGCTCCGTTGCGTGTTCTCACTCAGCTTCACAACAAGGAAACCGGCGAAGTTAAGGAAAGCGAAGTATTTATGGGTGATTTCCCGCTTATGACAGAGTCGGGAACATTCGTTATCAATGGTGCAGAGCGTGCCGTTGTATCTCAGCTTGTCCGTTCACCGGGAGCATATTATGATTTTAAGCGCGAGGAACGCAGCGGCAGAAAGCTGTTCCTCTCTACCATCATACCCAACCGCGGTGCTTGGCTTGAATACGAAACCGATCAGAACGATGTTATATATGTAAGAATTGATAAGAACCGTAAGCTTCCTCTTACAACCTTCATTCGTGCTATCGGCGGAATTTCTCAGTATGCTCTTGCAACCAACAACGAAATCGAAGAGGTTCTCGGTGTTGATGTTAGACTTGAGAACACCTTTGAGAAGGATACCGTTAATAATACCGATGACGCTCTTATCGAAGTTTATAAGAAACTTCGTCCCGGTGAGCCCGCAACCACTGATGGTGCGGAGGCTCATTTAAGACAGCTTTTCTTCGACACTCGCAGATATGATCTTTCTCGCGTTGGTCGTTATAAGTATAATAAGAAGTTCTCTCTTGCGCTTCGTATTAACGGCAAGACCCTTTCGCGTCCCGTTGTTGATCCGATGACCGGCGAGATTATCGCCGATGCAGGCGAACTCCTTAATAAGGAAAAGGCTCTCGAGATTCAGAAAAAGGGCGTAGGCTCTGTATATCTCGATATTATGGATGCTGAAGGCAACCGTAGCGAAGTTAAGGTTATGTCCAACCTCATGGTTGATATTAACGACTTCGTTGATTTCGATGCTGCAGAACTCGGCGTTACTGAATGGGTTTCTTTCCCTGTGCTTCGAGATATCCTCGAAAACAACAATACAACCGAGGAAATCAAGGAAGCCATCAAGAACAGCCTTGATGACCTTATCCCCAAACATATAACTACTGAAGATATTTTAGCTTCCATCAACTATTTCCTTGGATTATTCCATGATATTGGAAATGTTGATGACATCGACCATCTCGGCAATCGTCGTATTCGTTCGGTTGGCGAGCTTCTCCAGAACCAGTTCCGTGTTGGCTTTGCACGTATGGAGCGCGTTGTTAAGGAAAAGATGACTCTTCAGGCTCAGGATAGCGATATTGCAACTCCTCAGTCGCTTATCAACATTCGCCCTGTAGTTGCTGCTATTAAGGAATTCTTCGGTTCTTCTCCGCTTTCGCAGTTCATGGATCAGACCAATCCGCTTTCTGAGCTTACCCTTAAGCGTCGTCTTTCGGCTCTTGGTCCCGGCGGTCTCTCTCGTGATCGCGCCAGCTTCGAAGTTCGAGACGTTCACTATACTCATTATGGCCGCATGTGCCCGATCGAAACTCCTGAAGGTCCTAACATCGGTCTTATCTCTTATCTTGCAACCTTCGCTCGTATCAATGATTACGGATTTATCGAAACTCCTTTCCGTAAGATTGATAAGGCAACCGGTCG
>JAZOXC010000114.1:0-3253 GCA_045659535.1 Acutalibacteraceae bacterium | reverse complement strand
TGGAATTGTCGGGTCCTTTTGTTTCTTATCGTTGTTTAATTTTCAAGGTTCAGTTCGCTCCCTCATTAGGGCGCCCGATTATAATACCACAACCATTTCCCATTGTCAACACTTTTTTAACAAAATTTTTAAAAATTTTTTACCGCCCGAAAACTGCCTGTTTTCTCGCTATAAAAGCGGTGTTTTTGGGGATAATTAAATGAATAAAACATATTGTGGTTTTTTCTTATAATAGGGTTAATTTTATGAGTTTTGCCCCTATATATATAATATGTATAGGAAACGCCATTTTCGGATTCCAAGCAGCAAGGTCAGGAAAGGTCAAAAAATTTTTGCAAAATCTATTGACAAAGTTGACCATTAGTGCTAAAGTATAATTAGATTAGCACTCTGACACCGAGAGTGCTAAAACAGGTTTATGAGGAGGGGAACGAATGGAGCTCAACGATAGAAAACGAGCGATACTATCGGCCATTGTTCGCGCCTATGCCGAAAGCGGCGAGCCGATTGGTTCGAAGGCGCTTTGCGATATGCTCGACTTCTCGGTTTCCTCGGCCACCCTCAGAAACGAGATGAGCGACCTTTGTGAGCTCGGATATCTCGAGCAACCCCACACCTCGGCCGGCAGAGTTCCGACCGTTTTGGGATACAAGCTTTATATCAGCGACCTTATGAATCGCGATTCGCTCTCGAGCGATATGAAGCTGATAATCGATGCCCTGCTTGAGGGCATTTCGGGAGATGCTCTTGACATTACCGCGAGGGCGGGACAAATTTTATCGGAGCTTACGGGCCTTCCGGTTATAACCACTTCGGTTACGAGCGAGCAGGACACCGTTAAGAAAATCGAGATTGTTCCCATCTCTCGGCGCTCGCTTCTCGCGATACTTATCACCTCGAAGGGCATTCTTAAAAATCGAATCTGCAAAATCGGCAGCGAAATTTCGAGCGCGTTTTTCGAAAAGTTCTATGCCTTCGCGGGCGAATATATAATAGGTAAGCCGCTCGGCTCACTTTCGCCGGTTTATTTGCAGCAGTTAGCATCCAAGGCGGGCAGCCTTTCGGTTATGTCGCTCGCGGGAGATATATTCGAGATGATAAGCGAGATAAGATGCTCGAACCTAACCCTTAGAGGCGAATCCAACCTTTTCCGCTGCTACAGCAGAGACGGAGAGGTTCAGAGGGCGATGGAGCTTTTATCCCAAAAGGATACAATGCTATCGCTATTATCAAAAATCGATGATCCCGTTGGTGTTATTTTCGGTGGCGACACCGAGATAAGCGAGCTGCAGCCCGCAACACTTATTGTTGCACGGTATAGCCACGGCGGTCGCGAGCTCGGAAAGATAGGAGTTATCGGTCCTACCCGAATGTCGTATGACAGGGTTATTCCGAGTCTTGAATATTTTGCATCAAAAATGAGCAAGGTTATTTCTGAAACCTTGACCGATTTGGAGGATTAAAAATGGCAGAAAAAAAGAAAAAACCGCAGGCGGCGGAGGAAACCCCCGATACCGTTCCCGCGGCCGAGCTTGAGGCTATCAAGGCGGAGCTCGACAGCAAGAACGACCTCTTGCTTCGCACAGCCGCCGAGTTTGATAACTTCAAAAAGCGAACCGAACGCGAGCGCGCATCGGTTGCCGAATATGCCAAGGCTTCGGTTATTAAGCAGCTGCTCCCCGTTTTCGATAACGTTGATCGCGCAGAAAACTGCCCTAAAGACAGCGCCGACTACGCTAAGGGCATCGAGCTTATCGTTAAACAGCTAAATGAGGTTGTTGCAAACCTTGGAATAGTTGAGACCGGCGCAGTTGGTGATGCATTCGACCCCACCGTTCACGAAGCCGTTATGCACATTGAGGATGAATCGGTTGGCGAGAATACAATAGTTGAGGTTTTTCAAAAAGGCTACCGCATAGGCGATACGGTTATCCGCGCCGCTATGGTTAAGGTTGCTAACTAATATAAAAACAAACATATACTTACATGGAGGTATTTAATCATGGGAAAAATTATAGGAATCGACTTAGGTACAACTAACTCTTGCGTTGCCGTTATGGAAGGCGGCGAGGCAGTTGTTATCGCTAATGCAGAAGGCGCAAGAACAACCCCCTCGGTTGTTGCTTTCTCCAAGACCGGCGAGCGCATGGTAGGCCAGATCGCAAAGCGCCAGGCTATTACCAACCCCGACCGCACCATTAGCTCTATCAAGCGCGATATGGGAACTGCAAACACCGTTTCGGTTGATGGCAAGGCATATACTCCGCAGGAGATTTCGGCCATCATTCTTCAGAAGCTCAAAAACGATGCCGAGGCTTATCTCGGTCAGCCCGTAACCGAGGCTGTTATCACCGTTCCGGCATACTTCACCGATGCACAGCGCCAGGCAACCAAGGATGCCGGCAAGATTGCAGGACTTGAGGTTAAGAGAATTATAAACGAGCCGACCGCTGCAGCACTCGCATACAGCATCGACAAGGAAGATGACCAGAAGGTTATGGTTTACGACCTTGGCGGCGGTACATTTGACGTTTCGATTATCGAAATGGGCGATGGCGTTCAGGAAGTTCTCGCTACCGCAGGTAACAACCGCTTGGGCGGCGATGACTTTGATGCTCGCGTTATGAAATATATCACCGATGCATTCAAGGCAGAAAGCGGCATCGATCTCACAAACGATAAGATGGCTATGCAGCGCGTTAAAGAGGCTGCAGAGAAGGCAAAGATCGACCTTTCGGGCATGACCCAAACCGATATCAACCTCCCCTTTATTACCGCTGATGCAACAGGTCCGAAGCACTTCGAGACCACCCTTACCCGTGCAAAGTTCAACGAGCTCACCGCAGACCTCGTTGAGGCCACCATGGGACCTGTTCGCCAGGCTCTCTCGGATTCGGGTCTTAGCACCGGCGAAATCAACAAGGTTCTTATGGTTGGCGGTTCGAGCCGTATCCCCGCTGTTCAGGAGGCTGTTAAGGCATTTATCGGTCGCGAGCCCTTTAAGGGAATCAACCCCGATGAGTGTGTTGCTCTCGGCGCCGCTATCCAGGGCGGTGTTTTAGGCGGCGATGTTAAGGGTCTTCTCCTTCTCGACGTTGCTCCCCTTTCGCTCGGTATTGAAACCATGGGCGGCGTTAGCACCAAGGTTATCGAGCGCAATACCACCATCCCGACCAAGAAGAGCCAGATCTTCTCGACCGCAGCCGATGGTCAGACCTCGGTTGATGTTCATGTTCTCCAGGGCGAGCGCGAA
>JAZOXC010000113.1:0-3335 GCA_045659535.1 Acutalibacteraceae bacterium | reverse complement strand
TGCGACCTTACCAGCGGTTCCGGCGATAAGGGAACTCCTATCGTTCTCGTTCAGGGATACTTTGACAATTTAACCGATTAATTTGCTTAAAAAGAGCCGAAAAATTCATTTCGGCTCTTTAATTTTATTTCGATTTCTTAGTTGTTGTTCATATTTGATAATTTTGCATATAAAAATACTGTTTAAAATGCGGTAATTAGTCGTTTTTTCTGTTTGACAAACAGTATACGATATGATAATATATATTAAATAATATATACAATAACTTTTTTGGGTTTTGTATCGCGATTTTAGGAGGATGGAAAATGTCAGAAATTAAAGCACAGATGATAACCTCTAACCTCACACCTCAGTTTTCTGAAGGTGTTTCGATGTGCTTTTCTGCTGGTACTGCTATTTCGCGCTATAATTGCCCCCAATATTATATTTTTCCCGGTTTTTGCGATGTGCATGTGCATTTTCGCGAGCCGGGTTTTTCTTATAAAGAGACCATCCTTTCGGGAAGTCGAGCAGCGGCTCATGGTGGTTATACCGCGGTATGTACCATGCCGAATCTAAACCCCGTTCCCGACAGCGCGGAAAATTTGAAGCTCCAAACCGAGATAATAAATCGAGATTCGGTTATAAACACCTACCCCTACGGATCGATAACGGTTCGCCAACTCGGTGATCAGCTTTCCGATATGGAAAACATGACCGATGCTTTTGCCTTCTCGGATGATGGCAGGGGAGTTCAGTCGGCGGATATGATGCGCGAGGCAATGCTAAAGGCTAAGTCGCTTGGCAAGGTTATAGTAGCCCACTGCGAAGACAACTCGCTACTGCACGGTGGATATATCCACGATGGAGAATATGCCAAAGCGAACGGCCACAAGGGTATATGCAGCGAAAGTGAGTGGGGTCCCATAAAGCGGGATATTGAACTCGCGAAGGAAACCGGCTGCGCCTACCATGTTTGTCATATCTCAACCAAGGAAAGTGTTGAACTGATAAGAAAGGCGAAAGCCGAAGGAATAGATATAACCTGCGAAACCGCGCCGCACTATCTTGTTATGGATGATGGCGATCTTTTGGATGAAGGCAGGTTCAAGATGAATCCTCCGCTGCGCGCGAGGGAAGACCGTGAAGCTCTCATCGAGGGAATAAGGGATGGAACAATCGATATGATCGCAACCGATCATGCGCCTCATTCTCTTGAGGAAAAATCCAAAGGTCTTGCAGGCAGCGCTTTTGGTATAGTTGGTCTTGAAACTGCGTTTTCGATTCTCTATACCAAGCTTGTCAAAACAAATGTTATTTCGCTCGAAAAATTAATCGAGCTAATGGCAATAAATCCGCGCAAGCGATTTAATATCCCGCTCGGAACCGATTTCACGGTTTGGGATATCGAAGCAGAATGGGAGGTTAAGCCCGATGAGTTCTTATCGCTCGGTAGGGCAACACCGTTTGAGGGCGAGCGCCTTTGCGGCAAATGTCTTTTAACGGTTTGTGATGGCAAAACAGTATACATTGACCCAAAAAATTAGGAGGCTTTATATATGGCAAAGAGAAAGGATATTAAAAAAGTTTTAATCATCGGTTCCGGTCCGATTGTTATCGGTCAGGCTGCCGAGTTCGACTATGCAGGAACTCAGGCCTGCTTAGCGCTTAAAGAAGAGGGTTATGAGGTTGTTCTTGTAAACTCTAACCCAGCAACAATCATGACCGATACTACCATTGCCGATAAGGTTTATATGGAGCCTCTCACCTTGGAGTATATCGCAAAGATTCTCCGCTACGAGCGTCCCGATGCTATTGTTCCGGGAATCGGCGGTCAGACAGGTCTTAACCTTGCGATGCAGCTTGAGAAAAAAGGCGTTTTGAAAGAATGCGGCGTTGAGCTTCTCGGAACCAGCAGCGAGAGTATCGAGCGCGCTGAAGACCGCGAGCTTTTCAAAGAACTTTGCGAATCGATCGGCGAGCCGGTTATTCCTTCCGAAATAACCTATAACCTCGAAGAAGCAAAGGCTGCAGCAGAGCGCATCGGTTATCCCGTTGTTCTTCGCCCTGCATTCACTTTAGGAGGAACCGGCGGCGGTTTTGCTAATAACGAGCAGGAGCTTTATGAAATCGGTATCAACGCTTTCAAGCTTTCTCCCGTTCATCAGGTTCTTATCGAAAAGTCGGTTAAAGGCTATAAGGAAATTGAGTTCGAGGTTATGCGTGACTCTACCGACCATGCAATAACTATCTGCGGTATGGAGAATATCGACCCCGTTGGTATCCATACCGGCGACTCGATCGTTGTTGCTCCGATCCTTACCCTTAATGATCATGATCTCAAGATGCTCAACGATAGCGCTATCAAGCTTATCAAAGAGCTTAAAATCGAGGGTGGCTGTAATGTTCAGTTCGCACTCAACCCCAATACAAGCGAATACTTCCTTATCGAGGTTAATCCCCGCGTTTCCCGTTCTTCCGCTCTTGCTTCCAAGGCAAGCGGATACCCGATCGCAAGAGTAACTGCAAAAATCGCAGTTGGTATGTCGCTTGAGGAAATCGCAATCGCCAATACAACCGCAGCCTTCGAGCCTCGCCTTGATTATGTTGTTGCTAAGCTTCCGCGTTTCCCCTTTGATAAGTTTACAACCGTTCCCAATCTCCTTGGAACCCAGATGAAGGCTACCGGTGAGGTTATGGGTATTGGCTCTAATCTTGAGGAATGCTTACTCAAGTCGGTTCGCTCGCTCGAAACCGGAGTTTGCCATTTCCATCTTCCGATGTTTGATGATATGGACACCGATGAGATATTCGAATATATTTCAGAGTTCCGCTCTGATAACATCTTTGGTGTTACCGAGCTCCTTCGCCGTGGCATCAGCATCGAGAAGATTCACGAGATAACCAAAATCACTCCTTACTTCCTCGAGTCCTTTAAGAGAATCGTTGAGATGGAGCGCCGCGTTACCGAGAATCCCAACAATGTTGAGGTTCTACGCGAAGCCAAGAAGATGGGCTTTGGTGATAAGTTTATCTCTAAACTTTGGAATACTCGTGAAATCGATGTATTCGCAATGCGCAAAAAGCATGACATTTTCCCGGTATATCGCATGGTTGATACCTGCCATACCGGAGCATATATCCCGTATTTCTATTCTTCCTATGAAGGCGAGAATGCTTCTATCCTCAGCGATAAGAAGAAAACCGTTGTTCTCGGTGCAGGACCTATCCGTATCGGTCAGGGTGTAGAGTTTGACTATTCGACCGTTCACGCTGTAACAACTATTAAAAATTCGGGCTACGAGGCTATTATTATTAATAATAACCCCGAAACCGTTTCTACCGACTATACAACA
>JAZOXC010000112.1:0-1152 GCA_045659535.1 Acutalibacteraceae bacterium | reverse complement strand
GGCGGTCTTTGGCGGTCTTTCTTTGCGGGTCAGCGCGGGAAGGCTTATCTTTGATTCTCTCTTTGTATCGACAAAAAATTGTCGAATTTTAAAAAAGGGAGATTTTTTTATGAAGAAAAAACAGCTACTTATCATCAGTATCTGTGCGGCTGTGCTCGCGGTTCTCGTAGCGGTCGCACTAATTCTTCCCTCGATGCTTTCTGACCGGGCAGTAGAAGGAAAAAAGAACATAACCTTCACCGTTGTTCATAAGAACGGCGAGCGCAAGGACTTTTCGATCGAAACCGAACGAGAATTTCTCGGCGATGCGGTATTTGATGAAGGGCTCACAACCGAGGCCGAGTATAAAACCGGATTTTATACCATCATAGATGGCGAAGAGGCGGTTTGGGCAAACGATAGCGCTTGGTGGTGTATATCGCAGGATGGCGTTATGTCGAACTATGGAATGAACGAAATCGCAATTAAGGATGGCGACCGATTTGAAGCAACATACACATGTAACGAAAACTAAACTCCGCCTGCGCGAGATTGTCGTTTTCGCTTTTTTTGCGGCGCTGCTTTTAGTATCGAAAGAGGTTTTGGCGGCGCTGCCGAACATCGAAATAGTTTCGCTGCTTATAATACTCATCGCCCATAATTACGGCGTAAAAGCGCTCCTGCCTGTTTATACCTTTGTTGCGGTCGAGCTGCTTTTGTATCCTTCGGGTGTTTGGATGATAGCATATTTATATATTTGGGCAATTTTGGTTTTTATAATTTGCGCTGTTCGGAAATATGGCAACGCAATTTTATATACCATAATAGCGGGAATCTTTGGAATCCTTTTTGGTGTTCTCTCCTCCATACCCTCCTTTTTTATCGGAGGCTTTGGATATGGGGTCAGCTTTATTGTTTCGGGGCTTTCTTTCGATGTGTTGCATGCGGTAGGCAATGTTTTAACAACCGCCGTTCTTTTCTATCCGCTAAATAAGGTGATGGAAAAAATAAAATAAAAGAAGCTGTGCAGATTTTTTCTGCACAGCTTTTTCTTTTGTTTTCTAATCCTCTTCATATGGACGAACGCGAAGAGTTGCGCCGATCGATTCGCAAATTTTGCGGCTCGCTGCTTGCTCATCTTTGCTTGTAACAACATCAACAACGGTCATAACC
>JAZOXC010000111.1:0-2986 GCA_045659535.1 Acutalibacteraceae bacterium | reverse complement strand
GATATTAAGAAAGAAATAAAAAAGCCCCCAACAGTTTTGTTGGGGGCTTCTTTTTTAGAATTTTGTATCGTTAAGGAATGCCTTAACCTTTTCGGATTTTGTATTATCAAATACCTCTTCGGGAGTTCCCATTTCTTCGATAACGCCATCGGCCATAAAAATTATCTTGTCCGAAACACTTCTTGCAAAGTCCATTTCGTGGGTAACAACTATCATGGTTCGGTTGTCATCTTTGAGATCGCGTATAACGCGAAGAACTTCGCCGGTTAGTGAGGGATCAAGCGCACTGGTCGGTTCATCGAAACATAGAATTTCGGGCTTCATCGCAAGTGCGCGAGCAATGGCAACGCGTTGCTGCTGACCGCCCGAGAGCTCGCAGGGATAGGAATCGAGCTTATCGCCGAGACCAACTCTTTCGAGTAGGGAAACTGCAAGGTCGTAGTTTTCTTGCTTGCTGGCGGTTTGCAAAAGATTTGGAGCCAGCATAACATTTTTAAGAGCACTATATTGCGGGAAAAGATTAAAGGATTGGAAAACAAGACCGAAATGGAGTCGGTTTTCTCTCTTTTGATGCTCGCTTAACTTCTTATGAACCGATGCATCGAAAATAGTCTTGTCGTTTACTGTAATTGTTCCGCCGTTTGCTATTTCGAGGAAGTTCAGGCAACGCAGAAGTGTTGTTTTTCCGCTTCCCGAAGAACCAATAATGGAAACAACATCGCCTTTTTCAATACCAAAGCTAATGCCCTTTAAAACCTCTGTTTTACCAAAGGATTTGGTTAGATTAGAAACTTCTAAAAAAGCCATAATGTCGCCTCCTAATTCTTATAATAGCTGAGTTTTTTCTCGATATAGCCAAATAGCAGAGTAAGTATTCCGCAAAAAGCGAGATAGAAAACAGCGGTATAGAACAAAGGCCAAATAATACCTTTGTTGCTGATAAAATCTTCTGCTTTTTTGATGATTTCAACAACAGCGATAACTCGTACCAGAGAGGTATCCTTAACAAGTGTTATAATCTCGTTGCTCATGGGCGGGATAATGCGCTTGATAACCTGCATAAGGGTAATTTTAAAGAAGATTTGGCTCTTCTTCAGTCCTAAAACCTGACCCGCCTCATATTGACCTCTCGGAATACCTTCGATACCACCGCGATAAATCTCGGAGAAATATGCGGCATAGTTGATAACAAAGGTGATAAGTGCGGCCATAAAACGGTCGGTAATAATTGTCGAACCAAAAACAATACCAGGACCATAGAAAACAACAAGGATTTGAAGCATAAGCGGGGTGCCGCGGATGATCCAAATAAATGTTTTAGTAAGGTATGCGAGCGGCTTGAATTTCGACATAGAGCCGAAGGAGAAAATAAGTCCAAGCGGCAAGGCAAACAGTAGAGTTAGCGCAAATAGTCTAAGTGTTACATTAAAACCATCGAGCAATGTCTGATTTACTTCCAAAAAACTTTCCATAGAAAAATCCCTTTAAAAATAATAGTCCATAACAGGAGAATAGCGGCAACCGTTTGTTTTGCGGTTGCCGCCAGGTTATAAAGTGGTTTGCTTATTAGTCAACGAGAGCATCAACAAGGCCATACTTTTCTGCGAGCTTCTTGAGAGTGCCATCTTCCTTAAACTTTTTAAGAATTTCGTTAACTTTAGCGGTTACATCGCTGCCCTTACGGAAAGCAACGGAGTAATACTCTTCTTCTGCCTCAACAACACCTTCAACGATGGTGAGGGAAGCAAAATTGCTGCCTTCTTTGTTGATGAGGTAGTTAGCCATTATATAGTCGATAACAGCAGCATCAGACTGCTTGCCGAGAACTTCGGTAAGAGCGCCGAGCTGGTTATCTTTTTCGATACAAGTTGCATTTGCAAAGTTAGCTGCAACGAAGGATTTACCTGCAGAACCAGATTCAACTGCAAAAGTGGCTTTTTCAAGTTCACCAACCGAATCGAAGAGAAGCTTCTTATCAGCTGAAACAACGATAGCCTGCTTATTCTTTAAGTACCAATCGGTGAGGCTCATGTTTTCTGCGCGCTCTTCATCCCAGGTAAGACCGTTCCAGATGCAGTCGATGGTTTTGCCGTTGAGTTCCATCTCTTTAGAACCCCAGTTAATAAGCTGGAATTCAACCTCAACACCGAGCTCTTCGCCAACTAAAAGTGCGAGTTCAGCATCGAAGCCGGTCCATTTTCCGTCAACCTGGAAATCCATAGGCTCATAATCGGTAACACCAACTATTAATTTGCCTTTTCCCTGGATATACTCAAGATCGGAAGCGGTAGTTTCAGAACCGCCACATCCTGCGAAAACGCCAACAATGAGAAGCATTGCTGTTAAAAGTGCTAATATTTTTTTCATTTCAAAACAACTCCTTTTTGATGTATTAGCATTTTATCACATTAGCACGCTAAAGTCAACCTTTATTTTATTAAAATAAAAAAACCGCCGAAGATTTTTTCGGCGGTTTAAAAAATTTATCTCTTGCTTAAAACTTCAGCCTCATACTTGCGGATTTCATCGAACCACTCGGGACCTGCGGTAACACCGCAAACCTCGCAGTAACGGTTCCAAATCTCGCCGAAGGGCATGGTTTTGAACTCTTCCTGCATAACCATAAGCTCGGTTAAGCTGTTTTCATCCTGAAGCTTCTTGAACATTGCGTTCGGAGTGCAGAGAGCGGAAAGAAGAGCCTTCTGCCAGCTGCGGAAACCAACAGTCCAAGCCGAAATGCGGTTGATGCTTGCATCGAAATAGTCGAGAGCCATATAAACGCGGTCGAGCGCATCGCAACGAACTATTTCCTTTGCCATCTCCTTGGTCTCATCATCGAAGATAAGAACATGGTCGGAGTGCCAACGTACGCCACGGGTAATGTGGAGAGCGATTTCGGGGAAGAAGCAAAGTAATGCGGGGAACTTATCCGAAACAACCTCTGTGGGATGATAGTGACCATTATCCATTAGGGCCAAGCAACCAT
>JAZOXC010000110.1:0-3672 GCA_045659535.1 Acutalibacteraceae bacterium | reverse complement strand
TTGTGCATTAAATCAATCTTCTCTTTATGCTCCATATTATCAATCTCGCCCGTTCTTATATAACGGTCAAGCTCGGCATAGGTAAAACCCAGATTATCCTCATCGGTTTTACCGCAAAGTCCATCTATTGGAACCTTATCGACCAAAACATCAGGAAGGCCTGCAACTCTCCCTATCTGCTTAACCTCATCAACTGTCAAATTACAAAGCGGGCTGAAATCCCCTGCCGCATCACCGTAACGCGTTGAATAGCCAACCCAATCCTCTGAAAGGTTGCAGGTATTTGCAACACGGCCGTTTACCGATTGGGATACGGCATAAAGTGTTGTCATACGAATGCGAGGCGGAAGATTAAAGCGGGTTTGAGATGTTATATCAAGTTTGCCTTCGATTTCGCTCATAACAGCATCAACAGCAGCTTTAACGTTAACAATTATTCTCTCGATTCCGAGGGTATCGCAAAGGTCGATGGAATAGTTAATATCTGCCTGTTCGCCCTGCGGCATTAAAACGCCTAAAACACGGTCTTTTCCCAAAGCAGCACAACACAAAGCAGCAACAACAGAACTATCCTTGCCGCCCGAAATACCAACAACCGCCTTAGAATCGGGACCATTATTTGCAAACCATTCGCGGATCCATTCAACACAATCCGCGCAAACCTTTTTTGCATCAAAGCTATACATAAAATACCGCCTTTTTTTCGCATATATATTATATAATAAAATAAACTTTAAAATAAGTCAATGTTTACCTTGCGTTTTATCACCCGTTTCTATATAATAAACATATACTAAACAAACGGGTGATTACTTTGGAAATTAAGATAAAAAAATTAAATCCCAATGCAACTATTCCCTCGCGTGGTTCAAAATATGCCGCAGGTTATGATCTATATGCCTGCATAGATGGCGATATAATTATTCCCCCGCATCAAAATGTTAAGATTGGAACCGGTCTTTCAATAGCTGTTCCCGATGGATATTTTGGCGCTATTTTTGCTCGCAGCGGGCTTGCCGCAAGGCAGAGTCTTCGCCCTGCAAACTGCGTTGGTGTTGCCGATTCGGATTATCGTGGAGAATATATCGTTGCTCTTCATAATGATTCGGATGAACCCAAACTCATAAAAAGCGGCGACCGAATCGCACAGCTTGTTATAATGCCTTTTTTGGCTGCCGATTTTACAGAAACAGACTCGCTTGATGAAACCGAGCGCGGCGAAGGCGGATTTGGAAGCACAGGAAAATAAAATTAAAACCGCAGGAGAAAACTCCTGCGGCTTTTTTTATTTTGCGTAGTCAACGGCTCTGTTCTCGCGAATGAGATTAACCTTAATCTGACCGGGATATTCGAGTTCTTTTTCGATGCTCTGAGCGATTTCATGAGCCATAAGAACCATCTGATCATCGCTAACTACATTGGGTTTAACAACAATTCTAACCTCGCGGCCTGCCTGAATAGCAAACGAGCGTTCAACGCCGTTGAAGGAATTGGCGATTTCCTCAAGCTTTTCAAGACGCTTTATGTAGCTTTCGATATTCTCTCTTCTTGCGCCGGGACGAGCGGCAGAAATAGCATCTGCAGCCTGAACAAGGCAAGCAATAACGGTTTTGGCTTCTACCTCGCCATGGTGCGCATGAATGGCATGAACAACCATTTCGCTTTCTTTACACTTCTTGGCAACATCAACACCGAGCTGGATATGAGAACCTTCCTGCTCATGGTCAAGTGCTTTACCAATATCATGCAAAAGACCTGCACGCTTAGCGAGCGAAACATCTTCTCCAAGCTCTGCAGCCATAAGACCTGCCAAATGGCAAACCTCAAGAGAATGGTTGAGAACATTCTGTCCGTAGCTGGTTCTATAACGCAAACGACCAAGCAGACGAACAAGCTCGGGATGAAGGTTATGAACGCCTGCATCAAGCATAGCACGCTCGCCTTCCTGCTTAATGGTTCTCTCAACCTCGGCAGTAGCTTTAGCAACGGTTTCTTCGATTCTTGCAGGATGGATTCTTCCATCAAGAATCAACTTTTCAAGGGACAAACGAGCAATCTCGCGTCTAACGGGATCAAAGCTCGAAAGAGTAATGGTTTCGGGAGTATCGTCGATGATAAGATCAACGCCGGTTGCGGTCTCGAGTGCGCGGATATTTCTACCTTCACGACCGATAATTCTACCCTTCATTTCATCATTGGGTAACGCAACAACCGAAACGGTTACTTCAGAAGAATGATCGGCTGCACAGCGCTGAACTGCATGGGATATTAAATCGCGTGCACGCTGGTCAACCTCATCTTTAAGCTGCTGTTCATAATCAAGAATTTTAACAGCTTTTTCATGCGAAAGCTCGCCATCTAAAATGGAAAGCAAATGTTCTTTGGCCTGTTCTGCGGAAAAGCCCGAAATGCGCTCTAAGAGCTCAAGTTGGCTCTTCTTGACCTTTTCTGTTTCAAGTAATTTTTCCTCAACCTCTTTAGCACGCTTCTGGATGTTCTCCTCTTTTACCTCAAGGTTATCTATCTTGCGATCGAGAGTTTCTTCCTTTTGCTGAAGTCTGTGCTCCTGGCGCTGAACTTCGTTTCTGCGTTCGCGCAGGTCTCTGTCGGTTTCGGTGCGAAGTTGATGAATTTCTTCTTTTGCCTCGATGATAAGCTCCTTTTTACGAGCTTCGGCATTCTTCATGGCATCGCTTAAAATTCTTCGCGCCTCATCCTCGGCTGAGCCGATTGTAGCTTCTGCGGTTTTCTTGCGATGGGCAGAACCGATAAAGAAGAACATTACCGATGCTACTACCAGCGCAACTCCGCCGATAACATAAATCATGGTTTCTACACCTCCTATATTAAAAACGCATGTTTAATAAGGGCCGCGTTATTCGCCCGATAAACGGTAAAACAAATGATTCGCCAAATCAAAATACATTACCATTCATATTCATTTTATTACTACATTTATTATATGTCAAGTTTTAAATCACTATCTGTTGAATTTTCCAGCCACAAAAATCAATATATTGAGTAATTTTTTCGGTTTTTGCAACGCCGTTATTGACTTTATATAATAAAATATATATAATGATATTTATAAGTTTAAAAATCGGAGGATTTCTTATGAAAAAATCACGCAAGTCGACGTTTTTCATAGTTCTGGCGCTCATACTCGGTTTATCGTTTTGCGCATTTTTCGGTATTGATGATTACTACGGCGACAAAAGACTCCTTTATGTCAAGGGCGCTAACGATATTCGTTGGGGCATTGATATTCAGGGTGGTGTTGAGGCTGTATTCACTCCCGAAAAGAATGCAAGCGACATCACAGACAAGGATATGGACGCAGCTAAGACGGTTATTGAAAACCGACTTTTGCTTGAAAACATAACCGACTACGAATTATTCGTTGATAATGATAATCATCAGGTAATCGTTCGCTTCCCCTGGAAAGAAGGCGAAAGCGATTTTGATCCGCAGGCAGCAGTTGACTCGCTTGGCGCAACCCAGATGTTAACCTTCCGTGATTCTTCCGGCAAGGTTTTACTCGAGGGCTCCAAAGATGTTGATTATGCCAGCAGTTCATTTGTTGATAATCAGTATGTTGTTCGCTTAAAGCTCACAAATACCGGTGCTGCAAAGTTCTATAATGCTACCAAGGCGAATGTAGGAAAGACCATC
>JAZOXC010000109.1:0-5836 GCA_045659535.1 Acutalibacteraceae bacterium | reverse complement strand
GCGAAAACCTGCCTTTGCGGCAACAGCCATTCGGCATTTTCCAAGGTTTAGATCCAAAAGCTCATAAACATCGGGCTCGTATTCGAGCAAAATATCCTTGCCCGCAACGCCGATATCAGCAGCGCCGCGCTCAACATATATAGCAACATCCGAGGGTTTAACCCAGAAGTATCTAACCCCTGCTTCCTCGTTTTCAAATATAAGCTTGCGGTTATTTTCCTTAATCGAAGGGCAGGGGAATCCCGCCTTTTCAAACATGGAATAAACCTTTTCACCAAGTCTGCCCTTTGGCAGAGCAACATTAAGCATTATCGATAATCTCCTTTAGAGTGGTTCCTTTGAGAGTAAATTTTTTCTGGAAATTTCCCGATGCGGGAATGGCGCTTTGGGCACAAACGCTGCCAAACTTTTCTTGCAGCTCGCAAACCGTTTTGCGAAGGAACGCCAAATCGCAGTTTTCATATATCAGAAGAACATTTGCATCATATTTGTTTTGCTCTTCATAAAGTCGCTCAAGGGTATCATTATAAACCGCAAAACCAACCGCGCCGCAGTTTCTTCCGAGTCGCTTCATAAGGCGATTATACTGTCCGCCCGATAATACCGCCGAGGGAACACCGTTTATAAATCCCTTAAAAACGATTCCGTTGTAGTATTTGGTGTTATCAACAACCGAGAAATCAATCTTAACCTTTTCGCGAAGAACGGGCGAGAGCGCCGCGATTATATCGGATAAAAGGTTAAGCGGCGAGGTATCGGCAATACCGTTTAGCAAATCCTTGATTTTGGGAATAACCGCCTCGGCATCACCATAGCACGAAACCGCCTCGATTATTTTTTCGGCCTTTTCGCTTGGGATTTCTGCTTCGTTTAGCAGAACCGATAGCTCATGGGTGTTCTTTTCGCCAACCAAATATAAAAATTCTTCGCGCTTTGCGGTATCAAGACCGATAGAATCGAGAATATTAGATATAAGGTCGAGATTGGATATATCTAAAATGCAGTCGGGCGATATAATGCTAAGGCTCTCTGCGGCAAGGGTTATAACCTCGCAAAGGCTGTATGCATCAATATTTCCGAAGCATTCAAGACCGGTCTGCATTATCTCCTTAAAGGAGCGGTTGCCCTTGGTAACGCGATAAACATTTTCGTTATAATAAAGCTTTCTTGTAGAGCCCTCGGGAACGGTAAGGTTCTTGATAATCGAAAGAGTAACGTCGGGCTTTAGCGCCAAGAGTCTGCCATCCATATCGGTAAAGGTAATAACGCTGTCCGAAATAAGAAAATCCTTATTGCGAGCATAAAGGTCGTATTCCTCGAATTTGCTCATGCGATAGTGGCTATATCCGTTCTTTTCATATAGCCCTCTCAAAGCAAAGTTAAGCTTTTCATCAAAGCCGAGCGATAAAGTATTTATATCCATTATTTCTCCTCCGACTGCAAACGCTCAATAGCGGTTTTATATCCGCCGCTGCCGTAGTTTAAGCATTTGCTGACTCTACCGATGGTAGCGGTGCTAACATTAACATTTTCGGTTATCTTTTGATAGCTCATTCCCTCATAAAGCAAAAGGGCGGTATCAAGTCGCTGCGTCATATCGGAGATTTCCTTTATGGTGCATATATCCTCAAAAAAGTCATAGCATTCCTCAACATTTTTGAGATTCAGTATGGCCTTAAAGAGCCGATCTGTTGATGGGTTTTTAAAATTCTTCATAAGAATAATACCTCACAAATTTACTACTTTAGCATTTTATCACTTTATCAGAGCAAAGTCAACCCCAAAAATCGCTATTTTTTAATATTTTTTAGGCATATTATAACTTTTTAATAGATACTTGAATGAATAATTTTCCTGTGGTATAATTCATACATATAAGTTTTAAAAAAAGGGAGCGACCGAATTGGATAAAAAGTTCAAGCAAGCGTTTTTGCTTATAACCTATGCTATCGTGCTGTTTATTGCGATAAACCATATAGGAAGTATCTATTCGTTCTTCAGCAATGTTTTAAGTCTGCTTTCGCCCGTTGTAGCCGGTCTTGTTATTGCCTTTATGCTCAATGTTCCGATGCGCGGATTCGAAAAGCTGATCGAAAAGATTTGCCTCAAGATAAATAAAAATCGAGTTCCATCAAAAACCGCAGTAATCTGTGTGAGCTTTATATTAACCCTTTTATCGGTGGTTCTCGTTATTGCGCTGGTCGTAACCATGATGATCCCCGGATTTGTAAGCTCGGTTGATAGCCTTTATGACCTCGCGCTGGAAAAATGGAATGATTGGGAAAGCATCCTCAAGGGCTATGGCTTCGAAACAGAAAGCATAACAGCCTGGCTCAATTCCATCGGCAGCAGCGATGCGCTCTCCGGCCTTGATATCAATGCGGCAAACATATTCTCGGGCGCCGCAAACTTTGCTTTAAACGCATTATCGAGCGTATCATCCTTCATCATTTCTATAATTATCGCGGGCTATGCTCTGCTAAGCAAGCGCCAGCTCGCAAATCAGGCAAACCGAATTTTGGATGCCTATTGCAAAAAATCTACCGCCGAGCGCATTAGAGGCACCGGTCAGCTAATAAGCGACACCTACTCGAAATTCCTTTCGGGTCAATGCGTTGAGGCCTGTATCTTGGGTGTTTTGATCTTTACCGTATTTATGATAATCGGAATCCCCTATGCCGGACTCACCGCTGTTTTGGCTGCTGTTTTCGCATTCGTACCATATGTTGGTTCGTTTGTTGCCTGCTTTATCGGAGCCTTCTTTGTTCTACTTGTTGATCCCTCGCAGGTTCTTCTCTGCATCATTGTTTATATCGTTGTTCAGTTTATCGAGAACCAGTTTATATATCCCCATGTTGTTGGAACCTCGGTAGGTCTCGGTGCTTTCTGGACCTTGGTTGCCGTAGTTATCGGTGGTCAGCTAATGGGCGTTTTGGGAATGATTTTCTTCATCCCGCTCTTCTCGGTATTCGTAAATCTGCTTCGCCGCCACGCCGTTAAAACAACCAAACTGCGTGAAAGGGTTCGCGCCCGCAAAAAAGCCGTTATGGAGGCTTCTCGCGAAGAATAGAATGCAATTTATAAATAAAAAACTCCCGAAGGAATTTCCTTCGGGAGTTTTAATTTTATGCTGTAAGATAATATTTAACAAGCGACTGAAGCAGGGTATCGCGGTCGATTCTGCGGATAAGGCTTCGAGCGTTGTTATGGGTGGTGATATAGGTTGGATCCTCAGAGAGAATATAGCCAACAATCTGATTGATGGGATTATAGCCCTTTTCCTTCAGAGCATCATAAACAGTAAGCAGAATACGACGAATCTCCTGCTCTTGCTCATTTCCGATTGAAAAGGTCATAGTCTTATCATTCATATTTTAACACCTCACAAATAAATATTATAACAAAATGCAATATTATGCAAGCAAATTTTTTATGCGCGTAAATTTGCGCCAATTTCTGCAAGTTTTTTGATAATCTTTCCAACAACGCGGTCGATCTGCTCATCGTCGAGTGTTCCATCGGCAGAGCGGAGAGCAACATTATATGCAATGCTCTTCATACCTGCGGGAATCTGCGAGCCGATATAAAGGTCGAAAAGCTCAACCTTTTCGCAAAGTTTTCCGGCTGCGCGGCGGATGGTTTCCTCGATTTCACCTGCGGGAAGATCGATATCGCAAAGGAGCGCAAAGTCGCGGTTAACAGCAGGGAACTTGGGAAGCGGCTTATAGGTAACCTTCGGCTTAACGGTTGCGAGAAGCTTGTCGAGCTTAATCTCGGCAATATAGGTTCTCTCTGCGAGCGAGAAGGTGCGAACGGTATCGGGATGAACCTCACCCAAAACAGCAACAGCCTCGCCGCCAACAATAGCGCTTGCCTGTCTGCCCGGATGGAGATAAGGCTCGTTCGAGCGCTCATAGCGAGCCGAAACACCAAACTCGGATAATACCTGCTCAACCATACCCTTAAGGGTGAAGAAGTCCTCACCGTTTCCGTATAAACCGATCGACATGGTGGGAAGCTCATAGGGCTGCTCGGTGATGGGAAGGCTCTTCGGAATGAAGCGCTTCGAAATCTCATACATGCGAGCGGCAGGAATCTTGCGGTTATAGTTGGTTGAAAGAACGGTCAGCATCGAGGTAACGAGCTGGGTTCTCATGGTCGAATATTCATCGCCAAGGGGATTTAAAATCTTTATGGCGTTCATGCGCTCATCGGCATCATCAAGACCGAGCATAGCGGTAGCCTTGCTGCTGATGAAGGAATAGGTAGCAATCTCCATAGCACCCATTGCGGTCATCGAAGCCTTGATGCGGTTTTCGGCTAAGCGCTGCGGGAGAAGTCTGCCGCGTAAAACGCTGCCGCGCATGGGAGTTCCGATGATATGGTCGTAGCCATAAATTCGCATAACCTCTTCTGCAAGGTCGGCCTTGCCCTCAATATCGCTGCGGATAGAGGGAACAGAGCAGGTTATATTATCGCCATCAAGCTCAGTCTCAAGACCAAGCGAGGAAAGAATCTCAACCATGCGGTCGGTCGGAATCGAAACGCCTAAAAGGTCGCAGATTGCTTTGCCGCTGGTTTTTATAATGCGGTTCTCGGGAAGACCTTCGTTGCAATCGATAACACCCTCAACAATATCGCCGGCATCAAGATCGCAGATAAGCGAAAGAGCGCGGTCCATTGCATAGGAAACATTAACGATATCAACGCCCTTTTCAAATCTGCCGCTTGCCTCGGTGCGAATACCAAGGGTTCTGCCGGTTCGACGGATATTATCGCGCTTAAACTTTGCAGATTCGAGGAATAGGTTTTTGGTATCGTTTTCGATTTCGCTTTCAAGTCCGCCCATAATGCCTGCAAGGCAGGAGGGCTTTTCACCATCAGCGATAACGAGCATCTCGGTGCCGAGGTCATATTCCTTGCCGTCAAGGGTTTGGATCTGCTCGCCGTTCTTTGCATTGCGAACAATAATATGCTTGCCCTCTAACTGATCCCAGTTAAATGCGTGCATCGGCTGACCTGTCTCGAGCATAACAAAGTTGGTAATATCAACAATGTTGTTAATCGGGCGCATACCCGAAGCGATAAGGCAGGATTTGAGCCAACGCGGAGATTCCTTGATGCGAAGATTCTTAACAAATCTGCCTACATAGCGGGGGCAGAGGTCATAGTTTTCAACATCAATCTTAATATAATCATTAATATCGCCGCCAACGGTTTTATAATCGGTTTTGGGAGCGCGGAAGGGAACACCCAAAACAACACTTATCTCCTTTGCAACACCGATAATACATTGACAATCGGGGCGATTGGCGGTGATTTTAAAATCAATAACATAATCAAAGAGGTCGAGAACCTCGCGCATATCGGTTCCTGCGGGATAAGCATCATCCATAATCATAATGCCGTTAACCTCTGCGCCGGGATAATCGGAATCCTTAAGGCAGAGCTCCTCGCCCGAACAAAGCATACCATTCGATTCAACACCGCGAAGCTTGCCCTTCTTGATGTGAACACCGTTCGGAAGATGCGAATCATGGAGAGCAGCGGGAACATAGGCGCCCTCGAAAACATTCTGTGCACCGGTAACAATCTGGAGAACCTCGGCTCCAACATTTACCTGGCAGATCTGAAGATGATCGGAATCGGGATGGGGAACGATGCTTTCGATCTTACCAACAACAACATTGCTCATGGTGGCCGAAAGATCGGTCATTTCCTCAACCTCGAAGCCCGCCATAACCATACGGTCGCAAAGCTCCTCAACCGATACATTTATATCAACATAATATTTAAGTGCATTAAGCGAAATTTTCATATCGGTTCCTCCTTAAAA
>JAZOXC010000108.1:0-6078 GCA_045659535.1 Acutalibacteraceae bacterium | reverse complement strand
AATTTTAATGAGGATTCTGTTGGGACTTTAAATCGCCAAAGCGCTGCAGCTTTTTTGGGCAATTTAAAGGCACCCGACAATTTTCGTATTTTTTAAAAAGGCCCGCCCTTGCGGCATAAAATGGGTGGGCAACCCAGGACAATAAGGAGGTTAAAAAAATGACAAACGAAAACGGAACAAACCTTGGCGAGCAGATGCCCGAAACTGCCCCCACAGAGGTTTTATCACCAGAGGCATCGACCGAGGCTCCCTCGACGATAGCCGAGACCCCCGCAGCAGAGACTCCCATAATGGAAGCGCCTATAACAGAAGCTCCGGTTATTGAAACACCTGTAGCCGAAGAAGCCGCTGCACCGCAGCAGTTCGCCTGCCCCATTTGCGGAACAATAGTTGAACCCAATCTTTCGTTCTGCACCGGATGCGGCACACCTTTTACTACCGGCGCTGCTCCCGCCGCACCCGCTATGAATGCATATTCGGCTGCACCGCAGTTCACCCCCGCACCGCAGTTCACCCCTGCAACAGAGGCCACCACTAAGCAAAAGAAAAAAGGTCCTATGATCATTATCATCATTGCGGCTGTTTTGGTTGTTGCTTTGGTTGCAGGCTTGTTCATCTCCAAGTCGATTAAAGAGAAAAAGCTTCAGCAGAAGATTGATAATTATTATGAAACTGCAGAAGAATTCTATGCCGCAGTTTTGCGCTCCGGCAGCACAATGGAAGATATCGGCAACGAAATCAAGAGTTGTTGGCGCCAGTATGTTTACAGCAGCTATGGAGTTTATATCCACGGCAACTATGTTTATAGTGTTGATAGCGCTGTTGATGCTGCACAAGAGTATATGTACAGCGAAATCAATACCGTTGAGAGCTACGACAGCACCATCTACAGCCTATATTCTGAACTTTTAGACTGCCCCAGCGATGATCAATCCGGCATCTATTATGCTGTTATCAATGTTTACTCGGCATATGAGGATATGTATGACTGCGTTATGACACCTTCGGGAAATTATAACAGCTTTACATCCGAATTCAGTTCTACCGATTCCGAGCTTGCGGATACGCTCGGCACCTTGGGCGATTATATTGGTTAAAAACTTTCAATAAAGGAGAAATTAAAAATGGGAAAAGTTAATGTAGTTATCGTTGATGCAACAGGTAACAAAGAGCAGAAGGTTGGTTTGCCTGATGATATCAAATGCGGTATTATCATGGTTAAATTAGTTGAAAAAATTAAGCTTCCCTCTGTTGGTCCGGATGGCAATCCCATCAGCTACAAGTTTATACACAAGGTAACAGGTCGCCAGCTCCTCGAAGCTCAGACCCTTTGCGAAGCAGGAATTAAGGATGGCGATGTTCTCCGCCTCCAGCCTGAAATCACAGCAGGCTAATTCAGGAGAAAAAGATGGAAAATATCGAATTAACCAGTTCCGACTTTGCGGAAGACCGCTATAGCCGACTGCGACTTATTCCATGGTGGGACCAGGAGCGCCTCAAGAATGCAACCATAATGGTTGTTGGCGCGGGCGCTATTGGAAACGAGCTTATTAAAAATCTCGCTCTGCTTGGTATCGGTCGTATCCTTATTTTTGATATGGATGGCATCGAGAACACCAACCTTACCCGCTCGGTTTTATACCGCGCCCGTGATGTTGGCAGATATAAGGCAGAGGTTGCTGCAGAACGAGCCATGGAGATAAACCCCGATGTTAAGGCAAAGGCCTTTATCTCCAATATCATTGATGATGTTGGTCTCGGAGTTTTTCGCAGAATGGATGTTGTTTTGGGCGGTCTTGATAACCGCGAAGCTCGCCTATCAATAAACCAATCCTGCTACAAGGTTGATAAACCCTGGATTGATGGCGCTATTGAGGCGCTAAACGGTTTTGCTCGAGTATTTATTCCCGGTCAGGGCGCCTGCTACGAATGCACCATGACCGAGACCGACTGGATGCTTATAAACAAGCGCAAGTCTTGTGCCCTTTTAACCCACGAGCAGATGGCAGAGGGCAAGATACCGACAACCCCAACCTCATCCTCGATTATCGCGGGTGTTCAGGTGCAAGAAATGCTAAAGCTGCTTCATAGCGACCGCGGACTTCCGACACTTGCGGGCAAGGGCTATGTTTTTAATGGATTAACACATGACTCCTATGTTGTTGAATACCAAGAAAAGGCCGACTGCATGAGCCACGATACCTATGAGACCATAAACGAAAAGGATTGGTCGGTTAGAACCACTACCCTTTCCTCGCTTCTCTCGGCAATCAGAGAGGATTTGGGCGAGAAGGCTATTGTTGATTTTGATCGCGATATTGCATCGGTTGGAAAATGCAGCTGTGGTGAGGAAAAGGAATTGTTCACCCCCGTTCATAAGCTAAAGGGCGAAATGCTGACCTGCCCGAAATGCGGCAATCAGATGTCGTTTGAGAGTTTCCACTCGATAAACGGAAGCGAGGACTTCCTCGATAAGACCCTATTCGAGATTGGAATTCCGCTGCTGCATATTGTTGGTGGTCGCGTTGGCATGAATACCACATATTATGAATTCTCCGCAGATGAGTCGGAGGTTTTTGAAGATTTGAGGAGGGACTAATTTGACAGCAAGAATGAGAAGACTTGCCTCCGACTGGGAGCAGGTTAGAAAAGATTTTGCGGGACACAGCAATATTATTGTTGCTCCTGTTGGCGAAGAGCCGCCCGAGAAATACCATGTTACCTATTTTGTTAACGGTATTTATCTGCTTCCCGATGGAAGCGTTCAAACTCTCGCTCGCCATGAGGTTGAAATCACACTTCATGCCGAATATCCGAGATACAAGCCGATTTGCCGCATACTAACCCCTATCTGGCATCCGAATTTTAGAGATGGTCAGATCTGCATTGGTGATATTTGGGGTGCAGGCGAATCGCTTTCGGATATCATCGTTAATATCGGTGATATGATTCAGTATAAATCCTGGAACTCCTTTAGCCCCCTTTCGGCTGATGCCGCAAAATGGGCTATTGAAAACAAGCATCTCTTCCCCGTTGGCAACATCGAGCTCAATATAGCTGATTATGCCTCGGCGAAGGATAGCGTTGAGATTGATCTCTTTTCCGAGGATGGCGAGATAATCGCCGAGGAGCCGGCCGCCGAGGAGACCGTTCTTTCGGGCGAAACCGAGGTTCTCTCGGAAGCCACAGAGGTTCTTTCGAGCGAAACCGAAGGAACACCGTCCGAAATCCCCGCCGATGCCGAAACTCCCGTTTTTGCGGATGCTCCCGCGGATGACGGAAACGATTTTGAGATTACCGCCGAAGAGCTTGAAGGCATTGTTTTTGTTCCTACCGCACAGAGAATGCAGACCATGCAGCAGACCGTTAAGGGCGGCAAGATTAACTTTAAGACTATTCTTATGAAGGGTCTTCTCTGGGCTCTTATTGGTTCTTTCCTCGGATTCGGATTCTCTGAGATTACCGATGGTATTGTAAACGAATCTACCGCAGCAGACTTGATGGGACACTCCTACTTGGCTGAATATTATGAATATTACGATAAGGCCATGGATGCATACGATGAGGACGATATGAGCAGTGCAACCTATTATTATGGTTTGGCTGAAGAAGCTCTCTACGATGCTTATCAGTATGATTTCGATGAAGATATGGATGACTTGGAAGATGCCATACAATCTGTCTTGCGGCTAAGTACCGCCTTCTGGTCCGCGCTGGTTGCCCTATTCATAGGTCTGTTCCTCGGACTTGGTGAAGGTATATTCTATGGCTCGGCTGCAAACGCCTTTAAGTATGGCGGCATCGGAGCCGGAATCTCGGCAGGTATAGGATTTGTCAGTGGTTATATCGCTCAGTTCCTTTATGCCGAAATGCTCACGGGCGATTCCTCTACCTTTATGGCTGCATTTACCCGCGGACTTGGTTGGGCTATTATGGGTGCAGGTGTTGGTCTTGCAATCGGTCTTATTAAGCCGGCAGGCAAGCGCATACTCTTCTGCCTCCTCGGTGGTCTCGCAGGTGGTTTCACCGGCGGCTTCCTCTTTAACTACATTTGCGATATCATTCCCAACGATGTTGTTGCACGCGGTGTTGCAATCGTTATTATGGGTCTTCTTATCGGTCTTGGCGTTGGACTTCTTGAGCAGGTTGCAAAGCAGGCATGGCTCAAGGTTATTCGTGGTGAATTCGAGGGCAAGGAATACCTTGTATTCGCAGGAACCACAAGCATTGGTAACACAGGTAAAAACACCATCGTTCTCTTCAAGGATAAGCTTGTTGGACCGCATCACTGCGACATTATCCTTGAGGGCAATAAATATGTTCTCGTTGACTGCGGAACCCCGATGGGTACGGTTGTTAACGGTATGAGAATCCAGCGTCATGTTCTACGCCACGGCGATGCCATCGCGCTCGGAAACTCTGTTCTCGTATTTAATACGAAATAATTTTAAAACTATGAGGCGAGTAATATCATGAAAATTTTTAAGACATTATTATCTTTGACTATATGTTTGGCGATATTGCTCGCCGCCACCTTCTCGGCTTCGGCCATTGGCTTTAATGCCGAGGAAAAATATAATTCGGTATTTGTTATTATCTCGGGCAACTCGCTCGGCAGCGGTTTTGCGATTGGCGAAAACTGCGTTATAACAAATGCACATGTTATCGGAAACACACGAAGCATTCAAATAAACACTTATTCGGGCGAGAAATACTCGGCAACGCTTATCGGAATGGATGAGGACCTCGATATTGCGGTTCTAAGCGTTAGCGGTGCTAAGTTCCCGATTTTGAAGCTTGGCGACCATAACAAAATGAACACAGGTGATGATGTATATGCCATTGGTGCTCCCAAGAGCATGGCATATACACTCACCAAGGGTGTTATCTCCGCGAAAGAGAGAGTTATTAGCAAACACACCTATATCCAAACCGATGCTGCCATAAACGAGGGCAACAGCGGTGGTCCGCTTGTTAATGATGCGGGAGAGGTTATTGGTATCAATACCCTCAAGATGCTCAACAGCGAGGGAATCGGACTTGCTATCCCGATGAATGTTTTAAGAGATTTTGTTAAATCGCTTAACATCGAAACCGATGAAAACGGCAATGTTACCTCCACACTCGGTGGAGCACCCTCGGGTAACGGAGGAAGCGAAACACCGAGCACAGATAAAGATGATGACTCCGAAACATTGCCCCGCCCCGAAAGAAGCAAGAAAGACAGCAAGAACTTGATTTTGATTATTGCTCTTGTTGTTTCGGTGCTTCTCAATGTTTTATTATTCATTCTGCTCCTACTTAAAAAGAGCGTTCCCGACACTATTAAGATTGAAACCGACCAAAGCGACAGAACCGATTTTGATATCGATATATTGGAGTGATACCATTGGCTAAAAAGAAAAAAACAAAAATTAAATCTCCTAAAGCGAAGGTTGGTACTACCCTTCCCCAAAATATAATGCTGATCGGCGAGCGGGTTGAGGAAGATAAAAATATTTATATTTCCCAGCCGGTTTACAAAGAGATTCATAAATTCACTAAAAACAAGACTGTTAACGAAAGTGGCGGATTTTTAATCGGCAACATCGTTAATGAATTTGGCAAAACCAATATTATCATAAAGGGTTTTATCGAGGCCAAGCATTGCGAAGCAACCTCGACCACACTAACATTTACCCATGAAACTTGGGATTTTTGCCATTCTGAAATCGAAAAAAAGTTTTCGGGTCAAAAAATTCTTCGTTGGATACATACCCATCCGAACTTTGGTATTTTCCTATCCGAATATGATAAATTTATTCAAGAAAATTTCTTTAGCGAGGAAAATCAGATTGCCTATGTTGTTGACCCGATTCAGCACATAGAGGGATTTTATTTTTGGATAAACGGTAAAATCGAGCGCTGCAAGGGATTCTTTATCTATGATAAAACCGGTGTTCGCATTACTGTAAACTCCGACAAAGGCGAAGAAACGGAAAAGAAATCGGGCTTTGATTTTAAGGCCGTATTTATTGCGATTTTGCTGATTTGGTCGATTCTTCTATCCTTTATGTGCTTTAAGCAGAACAAGAAGAA
>JAZOXC010000107.1:0-8899 GCA_045659535.1 Acutalibacteraceae bacterium | reverse complement strand
AAGCGATGCAAGGGCATAGGGGTCAAAGCTTTTTCGGGTTTGGTCGGCACTTTTGCGAATCGAAGAGACCGAAATCTCGGCGAGGGTTTTATCCTTTCCGCGAGTCTTTTTAACCGAAATCATAGCTTTAACACCGCCCTTCTGCTTGTCCCGATTATACCCCGCGGGAGCAGAAAAATCCAGCAAAACGCATCGCAACTTTCGACCGATTAGAATAAAAAAACAGCCGCTTAAAGCGGCTGTTTTGCTATTTTTGCAGAGGGGCGAGGATATTTTGTCGGGGTTTGCGAAATCTTTTTTATCAAAATAAAGCTTCTATCGCTTCCATCGGGCAATTTTTCCGTAAGAAGGCGGGCTTTTTCGCCGCCGAGAGTTTTAATTGCGGTATATGCGGCGGTTATTTCATCCGATGCCGAGGGCCCCTTCATGGCGGCAAAGGTGCCACCAACCTTAACATAAGGCAGGCAATATTCCGAAAGGGTAGGCAGCGCGGCAACGGCTCGAGCACAAGCAATATCAAAGCCTTCACGAAGCTCGGGCTTTCCCCCTCCCTCTTCGGCTCGCGCATGGATTGTTTCGGCCGAAAGACCGAGTTCATCCAAAACGGTATTCAGGAAATTGATGCGCTTACCTAGACTATCGAGAAGGCAGAGCTTTATATCGGGGCGGGCAATAAGCAGAACCATTCCGGGAAAGCCTGCTCCCGTTCCAACATCGATAACCTTGGCGCCATTTGGAACATCAACATTTTTAAAGAATAAAAGGCAATCATAAAAATGCTTTATGAGAACCTCATCGGGATCGACTATGGCGGTTAGGTTGATTTTTTCGTTCCATTCGAGCAGGAGATTGCCATATTTTGAAAGGCGCGAAAGAGCGGTATCATCGAGCTCTAAAAACGGGCTGCATAGATCTCGAAGGCGGGCGGTATTAAATTCAATCATTTTTCTCACGCTCTCCTGTGTAGATTATAAGAACCGAAATATCGGCGGGGCTAACTCCCGAAATTCTCGATGCCTGACCGAGGCTTCGGGGGCGAATTTTCTTTAGCTTTTCTTTGGCCTCGAGGCGAAGACCCATAATAGCATCATAATCAATGTTATCGGGAATAATTCTGCTCTCAAGTCTGTGCATCTCGCGAACCTTTGCCTTTTGCTTTTCGATATAACCCTCGTATTTTATTTCGGTTTCGGCCGAGGCGCAAACCTCATCGGGTAGCGCAGGGCGATCCTTATCGAAGGGTGCGAGGGCCTTATAGCTTATCTGCGGGCGGCGGATAAGGTCGGCAAGGCGGATTCCCGTTACAATCGGGGAGGTTCCCGATTCCTCGAGGAATCGATTTAACTCCTCGCTCGGCGAGATGGTTGTTGCCGAAAGGCGGGCGATTTCATCGGCTTTTGCCTTTTGGCGCATGAGGAAAGCATCCCAAGCCTCATCGTTTACAAGACCGATTTCGCGACCGGTTGGCATAAGGCGCTCATCGGCGTTATCCTGGCGCAGAAGAAGTCGATATTCCGAGCGCGAGGTCATCATTCTATAGGGGTCGGAGCAGCCTTTGGTTACAAGGTCATCAATAAGGGTTCCGATATAAGAGCCTGCGCGGTCGAGGGTTAGCTCATCACGACCGAGAACCTTATGCGCGGCATTTATACCCGCGATAAGACCCTGCGCGGCGGCCTCTTCGTAGCCCGATGAACCGTTGAACTGACCCGCGCCGTAAAGACCCTCGGCTGATTTTATCTCGAGGGTGTGGTATAGCGCGGTTGGGTCGAGGCAATCGTATTCGATTGCATAGGCGTTTCGCATTATCTTTATATTTTCCATTCCCTTAACAGAACGGTAGATAGCAATCTGAACCTCTTCGGGTAGGCTCGAGGACATACCCTGAAGATACATTTCCTCGGTATTAAGTCCGCAAGGCTCAACAAAAATTTGGTGGCGCTGCTTATCGGCAAAGCGAACTATCTTATCCTCGATGCTCGGGCAGTAGCGCGGACCCGCGCCCTTTATCTCGCCCGAGAATAGGGGGGAGCGATGCAGATTATCAAGGATTATCTGTTTGGTTTCATCGCCGGTATAGGCTATATGGCAAACAACTCGGTTTTCGCCGGGCTCTTTGGTTCCATAGCTGAAGGGGATGATGTTTTCATCACCCTCCTGCACCTCCATTTTTGAAAAATCGATGCTGCTCTTTAGCGCGCGGGCGGGTGTTCCGGTTTTAAAACGGCGAAGCGGAAGAGCGAGCTTATAAAGCGCCTTCGAGAGCTCGGTTGCGGCAAAGGTGCCATCGGGACCGCTTTCGAAATTAACCTCGCCAACATAAATGCGACCGCCAAGGAAGGTTCCGGTTGCTAAAATAACGGTCTTGCTGATATATTCCGCGCCGAGATGGGTTATAAGATGCCAGCCATCCTCTTCGCGGTAAAGGTCGATAATCTCGGCCTGCTTGATATCTAAATTTTCTTGGAGCTCTATTGTGTGCTTCATGTATGCGCTGTAGTCGCGGCGGTCGATCTGGGCGCGGAGGGAATGAACGGCAGGACCCTTGCCGAGGTTTAGCATTCGGCTTTGGAGCATATTTTTATCGGCCGCTTTTCCCATCTCGCCGCCAAGAGCATCAATCTCGCGAACGAGATGACCCTTTGCGGTTCCACCTATTGAGGGGTTGCAGGGCATATTGCCAACCCAATCGAGATTTATGGTGAAAATAACGGTGTTAACGCCAAGGCGCGCAGAAGCAAGCGCGGCTTCAATGCCCGCATGTCCTGCGCCGATAACGGCAACATCATAATTTCCTGCATAATATTTTTGCATACTTTTCCTACTTTCCAACACAAAAACGACTAAACACCTCATCGGCAACGGCGGTAGTAACCCGCTCGCCCGTGAGTTCCAATAGGGCTTCGAGCGCCTCATCTGCGCAGATGCCAACGGCATCAAGTGTGAAACCGCAGTCAAGGGTATTTATCGCCTCTAAAACGCTCTTCTTTGCTCTCATGGCGCAGGCGCGCTGGCGCTCGCTTTGGAGAACTGCGCGGTCGGCCCCGAGATTATAAAGTCCCGTAACCTCGCTGATTTTTTCGGCAAGGGCGGAGCTATCATCATTTTTTGCAGAGATGAAAACTTTGGGAATGGAAATCTCCGCCGCATCAAGCTGCTGCGGGAGATCCTGCTTATTTATAACCGCAATAGCGGGTGTATCCTTAATTATGGATAAAATCTTTCGGTCATCATCCGAAAGCGGGCGGCTGCCATCAAAAACCGCCATAACAAGCTCGGCGCTCTTTGCGCGCTCGAGGGCTCGAGAAACACCGATTCCCTCAACCTCATCCTCGGTTTCGTGAACTCCCGCCGTATCTGCGAGGCGAAGGGTTATATCGCCAACGCGAACCGATTCCTCTATGATATCGCGGGTGGTTCCCGCTATGGGGGTAACAATCGAGCGCTGATCGCCGCTCAGCAGGTTCATAAGGGTTGATTTTCCAACATTTGGAGCGCCGATAATAGCACAGGAAAGACCCTCGCGAAGGATTTTTCCGGCATCATAATTTCGAAGCAGAGTGTTTAGAATTTCCAAAACCTCGTTTAGGTTTTCGCGAATATTGGACTCCGAGAATTCGGGGAGGTCTTCATCGGGATAGTCGGCAAAAACCGCCATACCCGCATCAACCGCCAAAAGGCGAGCGCGAATCTCGGCAATCTCGCTTGAGATTCTGCCTTGCTTTGCAGCGAGCGCAAGGCGAAGGTCCTGACCTCCTTGTGCTGCGATAATAGACATAACACTTTCGGCCTCTGCAAGGTTGAGCTTTCCGTTTAGAAAGGCCCTTTTGGTAAATTCTCCTGCCCCTGCGGGAACTGCTCCCGCCTCGAAAACCGCGCGAAGCAGCAGTCGGGTAACAACCGCGCCGCCATGAACCGATAGCTCAACAACATCCTCGCCCGTATAACTTTTCGGGGCAGCAAAGACCAGCGCTATTGCTTCATCGATATCGCCCTCCGCAGAAAAGACATGACCAAAAAGCGCAGTATAGCCCTTGGCCTCTGCGATGGTCTTGTTCGATATGCTGCGAAAAACGCGGTCGGCTATGATTCTTGCCTCATCGCCCGAGATTCGAACCGTTCCGATTCCGCCCTCTCCCGCGGGGGTTGCGATTGCCGCAATAGTGCTACTCATGCTATCACCTCAATAAAATATAATATCACATATTAGGTGCTAATTCAATTATAATGAAAAAAAGATGTAAAAATCGGTATTTTTTCGTTGACTTTTGCGCTTGAAAGTGTTAAACTTTCACTATAAATTTTTTATGGAGGCTACATAATGAAACTTCAGAATGAATATTTAAAGAAAGTTTACGAAACCGTTGCCCACAGAAACGCAGGAGAGCCTGAGTTTTTGCAGGCAGTATTAGAGGTTTTGGAATCCTTGGAGCCCGTTATCGATCAGAACCCCGCTTTTGAAAAGGCAGGCGTTATTGAAAGAATCGTTGAGCCCGAGCGCATGATCACCTTCCGTGTTCCGTGGGTTGACGATAATGGAACCGTTCAGGTAAACCGCGGCTTCCGCGTTCAGTTCAACTCCGCTATCGGACCCTATAAGGGCGGTCTTCGTTTCCATCCCTCTGTTAACGCATCTATCATGAAATTCCTCGGCTTTGAGCAGACCTTTAAGAACAGCTTAACCGGTCTTCCCATGGGCGGCGGTAAGGGCGGATCCGATTTCGATCCCCGCGGCCGCAGCGATGGCGAGATCATGCGTTTCTGCCAGAGCTTTATGACCGAGCTTTCCAAGCATATCGGCGCAGATACCGACGTTCCCGCAGGTGATATCGGTGTTGGTGCTCGCGAGATTGGTTATCTCTTCGGTCAGTATAAGCGTCTTCGCAACGAATATGTTGGCGTTTTAACCGGAAAGGGTCGCTCCTATGGCGGTTCTCTTATCCGTCCCGAGGCAACCGGCTTCGGCGCAGTTTACTATACCGTTGAGCTTCTTAAGTCCTTTGGTGAGGACATCAAGGGCAAGACCTTTGCAGTTTCCGGCTTCGGTAACGTTGCTTGGGGAACCGTTCAGAAGGTTACCGAGCTTGGTGGTAAGGTAGTTACCATTTCGGGTCCCGATGGCTATATCTACGATAAGGATGGTATCGCAACCGAGGAGAAGATTAAGTTCATGCTCGAGATGCGCGCATCCGGCCGCGATAAGGTTAAGGATTACGCTGACAAGTTCGGCGTTCCCTATTTCGAGGGCAAGCGTCCTTGGGCAGAGAAGGTTGATGTTGTTATGCCCTGCGCAACCCAGAATGAGGTTTCGCTCGATGATGCAAAGAACATCGTTGCAAACGGCGTTAAGTATTATGTTGAGGTTGCTAACATGCCCACTACCGAAGAGGCTGTTGCATACCTAAAGGCAAATGGCGTTGTTATCGCTCCCTCTAAGGCTGTTAATGCCGGCGGCGTTGCTGTTTCGGGTCTTGAAATGAGCCAGAACTCCATGCGCTACAGCTGGACAGCAGAAGAGGTTGGTGCAAAGCTTCACCAGATCATGACCGATATCTTCAAGGCTTCCTCTGAGGCTGCTAAGAAGTATGGCATGGAGGGTGATCTCGTTGCAGGTGCAAACATTGCCGGCTTCGAAAAGGTTGCCGAGGCTATGATGGCACAGGGCGTTTGCTAATCCTTTATAAACTAAAAAAGCCTTCCCGTTTGGGAAGGCTTTTATTTTATTTATGATTTCTGTTCGGGTTTAGGCGAATTGCTTTTTTTAACGGGTGAACGATGAGCGGTAGAGCAGCGGTCATGATAACGGCGGTTATAATACCGAGCGCGAGGCGACCGGGCATTTCGATTAAAATCGCGGCAACACCTTGTTTTCCGCCATATACATAATAGTTTGCAATTAGGGCAATAGTATTAAGAACGGTAACACAAATTGAACTTACAACAACACCGATACCCAATGCCCATGGCTTTAAGCTCTTCTTTAATGCGAGGAAGATAAGACCCATTATAAGTCCGCGCATAACCTCGGGCAGAATCCAAAGAACGGTCATGGCTTCGAGACCCCAACGAAGCTGGCTTATAAACGAGCCAACAAAGCCGGTTGCAGCTCCCCATAAAGGTCCGCCGAAAACCGAAATTATCAAAATCGGCAGACCGTTTATCGAAACCTTATGGTTGCCGAGCGGCAGGCTAACTGCATCCGAGAAATAATCAAGGATAACAAAAATCGCCGCCATCATTGCCGAAAGACATATAAGCTTTAGTTTTTCTTGTTTTTTTGACATAAAAATAACCCTCCTATTCCCGTTGGTGCTCGAAATATAGGAAGGCCCCTATTCGACAGCGGGATGCGACAATCGAACCGCGGATAAAACCTTCGTCTCTTTGGCAACTCCCCGTCCAAACAGCACTTTACGCTCGCTTGTCTACTCTGTAATTTATGGAGATATTATAATACTTCGCAAATATTTTGTCAATTAAAAAGGTTTTGTTGTAAAAAATTTTTATGTATGCTAAAATCATATCAAGGAGGGGATAAAATGGCCACCGCAATCAGAACCGCAAACGAAAAGGAAGAGCTGCGACTAAAGCAGATATTCCTTAACTGCTTTGATGATACCCTTGGGTTTGTTAATATGTTTTTTGAGCATCATTTTATTCCCGAGAATGTTATTGTTGCCGAAAAGGATGGCGCCGTGGTGGGGCTATTGTTTTTGCTGCCCTGTGCGGCGGGAGAAAAGCCTTGCTATTATATCTATGGGGTTTGTGTTATTCCCGAGGAGAGGGGAAAGGGCATCGGTAGCGAGCTGCTTTCGGCTGCGCTTGGCATAGCCGAAAAACGCGGGGCATCGGTTTTATTAAAACCCGAGGATGAAACCTTATTTCCGTTTTATGAAAAGGCGGGATTCTCGCCCTGCTCGCATCATAACGAAATGATTTTCGGTAATGCGGATTCGCCCGCCGTTTTAAAGCCCATAACGGCAGAGGAATATTATTCGCTCCGCGAGGAGGGCTTTAGCGGCTCATCCTTCATCAGTTGGGATGAGAGCGCCGTTTCGTTCGCGCTGTCGCATGAGATTTTCTTTGGCGGAAAGCCCTATAAATGGGTGGTTGGCGATAAATGCGGCATAGTTTTATTTGTTCGCGATGGAGTTAAAACCATCATAAAGGAGACCACCGCAAGGGGCGATGAGCTATCGGCCGTTGCCGCCGCGGGAATGAAGCTCTTTTCGGATGAGCAGGTATATTATTATGCGCCCGCCGATAGCGGAACGCCCTATGCCTATGGAGTTGGCTTTTCGGAGCCTGTTTATCTAAATTTAATGCTTGATTAAAAAAAGAACCTCATCGAGTGATGAGGTTCTTTTTATTTAGAAAAATACGCCGGTTACAAAAATTTCGATTCCGATTCCGATTAGGATAACGCCGCCTAAAATGGTTGCCTTACCCGCGAGTCGAGTTCCGAACTTTTTGCCGAGCAAAACTCCCGCGGTGCAGATTGCAAAGGTAACAACCGCGATGATAAGGGAATAAACAAAGGCCTGAAGAGCCGAGAAATCGGCGATGGTAACACCAACCGAAAGAGCATCGATCGAGGTTGCGATTCCCTGCAGAATAAGGGCGCCAAAGCCAATGGGCTTTAGGGGGCATTCGGTTTTTTCCTCTTCGCCGCCAAACCCTTCAAGCAGCATCTTGCCGCCGATGAAAAGCAGAAGAATCAGCGCAATATAGGGGATATATTTTTGGAAAGATGCAAAGGCTTGCGCGAGGTTATGAACAAAAAACCAGCCTGTCATAGGCATGAAGAACTGGAAAAAAGAGAAAACGCCAACGATTAGACAGAGGCGAAGCTTTCGCATATGCGGCTCGCAAAGACCACGAACCAAGGAGACCGAAAAGGCATCCATCGCGAGTCCCGCGCCAAAGGCGATAGCGTTTATAAAAAATGCAAGGTTCCACATTTTTAGAGTTCCTCCAAAATAATAATCGGGCGCGGCAGAGCCGAACCCGAGAAATCACAACAAGTATTTGTTGCTCACTCACAGAGCGAGAAAATTTTATCACATGGAGGATAAAAAGTCAATTATATTCCCTTGTATTTTTTGCGGGTTGCAAGCCCTCCTCTTATATGGCGCTCGTTTTTGTTTTGTTCTAAAACCTTTTTAACCTCTATATAAAGTCCGGGACATTCATGCGAAAGTTTGGTTGTAACATCCTTGTGAACGGTTGATTTGCTAACATTAAAGTAGGCGGCTGCCGCCCGCACGGTTGCGCCGGTTTCAACTATGTAGTTCCCAAGCAGCTGTGCTCGTTCGCCGGTTTGAACATTCATATCCTTCAACTCCTATAAAGCCTTTAATTAACTTTATGAGGAGCAAAGCCGCTTTATTACATATAAAAAAGGCAGGGAAGCCCTGCCTTTTATTTTAGTTCTATTATTTTTGCGCCGAGCATTTCGGCTTCCTTCTTATCATGGCTGATAAGAATCAGCGTTTTGCCGACCGATAGCTCGTTTATAACATCGGCTACCGACTGCTTTGTATAGCTGTCGAGTCCCGAGAAGGGTTCATCGAGCAGTAAAATCGGTTTTGGGTAGCAAAGAGCTCGACCGATTGCAACGCGGCGCTTCATACCGCCCGAAAAGGTTCGAACGGGTTTTTCGATATCCTCTTCGTTTATAAGGCGAAGAAGGATATCGCGGGCGAGGGTTCGATTTTTATCGGGCAGAACCATTCGAAGGTTGGATAAAGCCGAAAAATCCTCGCACAGGCGGTCTTCTTGGAAAACGGCGCTGATGGAATCTTTGGGGCAAACTATTTCGCCCGAATCGGGCAAAACATTGCCGAGCAGCAGATTTCCGATGGTTGTTTTGCCGCATCCCGAGGGACCCATAATGCAG
>JAZOXC010000106.1:0-10500 GCA_045659535.1 Acutalibacteraceae bacterium | reverse complement strand
ATGAAGGAATGCTTCGGTCCAATCCTCGTTATCGCGGAGCATTTCATGGTGCATATTATTATCGGTTCGAGTTCCGTGAGCCTCCAAATCGGCCTCATCGATAACATAGAAACCAAATTTATCGCAATATTCAAGGAATATGGGGGAGTTGGGATAATGCGAAGTACGGATGCAGTTGATATTATGGCGCTTCATTTGGAGAAGATCCTTAATCATATGCTCGTGCGGAGTGTAGTAGCCAAGATCGGGATGCGAATCATGGCGGTTCACACCGAAGAGCTTAACGGGGGTTCCGTTTATAAGGAGCTCTGCTTTTGCACTTATCTCAACCTTACGAACGCCAACTAAAACAGGGATAAACTCGCTGCCGCTTGTGAAGATAACGGTGTAAAGATTCGGGGTTTCGGCAGTCCATTTATCGGCATTTTGAACCTCAAAGGTTAGGTCCTCACCGCAAGAGGCAGATTTTTCTGCAATAACTGCACCATTCTTATCTATGAGCTTGGCAGCGAATTTTGCATTACCCTTGGTTTTAATATTGATAACAGCATTGGTGTAGGTGTTGTCGAGGTCGGTTGTTACGAAGATATCATCAATTCGTTCCTTAGCGCGAGCAAGGAGATAAACATCGCGGAATATACCATTTAGGCGGATGAGGTCTTGATCCTCGAGATAGGTAGCATCGCTCCACTTGAGAACCATAACGGTTACACGGATTTTAGATTTACCTTCGATAATTTTGGTGATATCAAAACGCGACTGTAGGTGAGCGCCCTTGCTCATACCAACATATTCGCCATCAACCCAAACATAGAAGAAGGAAGCAACACCTTCGAAGGTTATGAAAACATCCTTTTCGCCAAAACTGCTCGGTATATTAACCTCGCGGGTATAAACACCTGCGGGGTTATGGGTAGGAACAAATGGAGGATTGGCGGGTATGGGATAGCATGCATTTATGTATTGGGCGTTGTCGTATCCTGTGGTTTGCCAACAAGAGGGAACGTCGACCTTGTCCCAATCGGCGGGATTTGCACTATCGGATGCAATGGTCTGCGGAACATCATAGGCGTTCTTATAATATTTAAAGTTCCAAACACCGTTTAACAGATGGTAGTTTTCCGATCGAGCATAAACACCCGAAAGAGCTGCCTTTTCATCGGCATAGGGAATGAAATGCGAAAATTGCTCAATGCGGTTTTCGCCGGTTAATTTCGGATTTTGCCAGTCGGTTGGTGTTATAATTTTTTGCATAATTTTAACTCCCGGAATTTTATTTTCTTATATTCTATATCATAATCATAATATAAACAATGAACAAATCGAAATTGTTGCACAAAACGAAACTAACTATTTGACAATATCAGTAGAATTATATATAATAATGCTTGGTGATGAGTGTGTATTCGAATTCAGGACATATAGATTTAACCCTTCGCAAATACGACAGAGCTTATGTTGATTTAACCAAGGATTTTGTTGTTGGCTCATGTGGTCAAACTTTTATAAAGGGCGGCTCGGTCGGACATTCAACCCTTCGCGAAAACGGAAGGGGAGACTATCAGATTTTATATCTATCAAAGGGTGAATACATCTTTGATTTTAACGGTGTTCAAAAGAAACTGTTGCCGGGTATGATTGCTGTTTATCGCCCCTCAGAGGCTCAAAAATATTCCATGATAGGCGATAATGATACCGAGATTTTTTGGACCCATTTTACAGGATATGATTGCGAGCGAATTTTAAAGGAACTCGGTTTCTTTGAAAGCGGGGTATATACTGTTGGTAATAATGAAAAGTTCTTCATCCTTTATAAATGGATAATCAAAGAACTTCAGCTTAAGCGTGATAACTATATCGAGATTGCAACCGGTTATTTTAAACAGCTGCTTTTCCTTATGTCGCGCAGCTATATTGCGGGCGCTGAACAAAATAGCGAAACTCATTTTGCCGAGGCTGCGATGCTTTATTTTTATCGAAACTTTAACCAGGATATTTCTATTGATGAATATGCTTTGTCGCAGAATATAACTGCGTGCTGGTTGCGCCGTTGCTTTAAAAAGCATACGGGTGTTTCTCCGCAGCAGTTTATAAATGATATCAGACTTTCATATGCTCGCGAATTATTGCTGACAACCGACCTTAAAATCGCCGAAATTTCGGAGCGCTGCGGCTATGAAAATCCCTTCTATTTTAGCCGAATTTTTGCAAAAAGCATTGGCTGCTCGCCCATTCAATTTAAAAAGAATAATTCGAGTAAATAAAAAACCCGCCTGCGGGCGGTTTTTTTATATTTCTACACTATTTTTGGTCTCATTATGACATAATTTATTGCCGCTTCGCGTTTATAATAAACCTAAAAGTGAGTGGTGAATTATGGTTGTTTATGCAGATGTTTTACTTGTTACGAATATCATAGTTACATATTTTATTACCCTTGCAACAGCAAAAATTTCATCAACAACTATTGGTATAAAACGGATGGTTTTTGCATCGATTTTGGGCGGGGTTAGCTCGTTTTTTATGTTTTTTCCAAAGCAAATATTTATCGTTGAAGCATCGGTAAAACTGTTAACCGCAATGCTGATAACGAGGGTTGCTTTTAGGTATGAAAACATAAAAAAATACCTTAGATGTGTCTTTTCGTTTTTTGCTGTTTCCTTTATTTATGCGGGTTTTATGTTGGGATTTTGGTATGTTTTAAAGCCTGCGGGAATGGTTATAAATAATGGGGTTGTATATTTTTCGATCTCTCCCATAGTTTTGATTCTTTCAACCGTTGTATGCTATTTTGCCATATCTGCTGCTCGGCATTTTTATAGGCGAGATGATGCTAATGCAGAGCGCAAAAAGGTTATGGTTTTTCGCTCGGGGAACACCTTTGTTTTTGAGTGTATCATCGACACGGGAAACACCGTTTCCGATACGCTTTCCGGCAGAAAAATCATCATTCTCGGAAAGAGCGCAGGAAGGGAAATGTTTGGTGGCTTAACCGATAGTATTTTATCGCTCAACGAGACCGTTATAGGTGAACTTAAGATTAGAGTAATACCATATAAAACAGCGCTTGGAGATGGAATAATGCCCATTATTTCGGTTGATGGCGCTGCCGTTTCGGATAGCAAAATAGAGAGTGTTTCGGTTGGAATTTTATCAAGCGATTTTGGTGATTTTGATGGCATAATTTCGCCTTCGTTTTTTGATTGAGTGGAGGTTTTTATATGAGCTTTTTTAAGAGAATTATTTTAAAAATCAAACAAAAATTTGGTCTTGCGGCGGGACTTTATTATATCAACGGACCCGAGGTTTTGCCTCCACCACTTTCCGCTGAAGAGGAAAATAAGCTATATGCAGAATACCGCGAGGATCCCAAGTATATTAAAAATCAACTCATAACCCATAATCTTCGCCTTGTAGTTTATATAGCGCGAAAATTTGATAGCAGTAATTCGGGGGTTGAGGATTTGATTTCTATTGGAACCATCGGTCTTATCAAGGCAGTCAATACCTTCAATCCCGATAAAAATATTAAACTTGCAACTTATGCTTCGCGTTGTATCGAAAATGAAATTCTGATGTATCTTAGGAAAACCGCAAATCAAAAAAGTGAAATTTCTATTGATGAACCGCTGAATATCGATTGGGATGGTAATGAACTGTTGCTATCGGATATACTCGGCAGCGATGTTGATGAGATAAGCAGGGGAGTTGAACTCGAGGATGAAAAGAAACTTCTCCACAACCTTGTTGATACATTGCATCCGCGGGAAAAGCAGATAATGGAGATGCGTTTTGGTATGAATGGTTATGAGGAATATACCCAAAAGCAGGTGGCCGATGCGCTATCAATTTCCCAATCATACATATCTCGCCTTGAGAAGCGAATAATTCAAAAGCTAAAACGAGAAATTGAAAAGGCAGCAATGTAGTTTGTGATTGCATATATCCCCGTTATTTGCTATAATGCAGATGGTGAAGCTGATGGATTATGTAGTTTTTTATTTAATTGCCGTAAACCTGTTTGGTGCTTTTTTAACGGCTTATGATAAGATTGCGGCAATTAAGGGCAAATGGCGCATTAGCGAGCGCTCGTTATTTCTTTTTGCGTTTATTGGTGGCGCTACTTTAATGTATCTAACCATGAAACTGATACGCCATAAAACACTAAAACGAAAGTTTATGATCGGTTTTCCGTTAATTGCTTGTTTGCATGTCGCTGTTTTATATGGTGTTATATCGGTTCTTGCTTGACAATGCTAAAACTTATGCTATAATTATCCTAACTACAGGGCGGGGTGAGATTCCCCACCGGCGGTAAAAGCCCGCGAGCCGATATTTTTCGGTTGATTCGGTGAGATTCCGAAGCCGACGGTATAGTCCGGATGAAAGAAGAAATCATTATTTGATTTTTATGCCCGTGGATTTTCCGCGGGTATTTTTTATGAGGTGATTTTTATGCAGAGAAAAATCGATAACCGAAAAATTACCATTACTGCATTGTTTTGCGCAATGGCATATTTAATGACATTTGTTTTTCATTTTAGGGTTTCTTTTTTAACCTTCGATTTTAAGGATGCCATTTTAGCAATGAACGCTTTGCTGTTCGGACCTTTTTATGGTTTGATTTCGGCTGCCTCGGTTGCTGTGCTCGAAACGCTAACTTTTGGCGGTGATACCCAGGTTTATGGATTAATCATGAATATTATTTCGAGCGGAACTTTCGTTTTGGTTTGCGGCAGCATTTATAAATATCGCCGAACCCTTGGCGGTGCAGTTGCGGGTGTGGCTTTGTCTGTTGTTGCCGTAACAGGAGTTATGATGATTGCCAATATCTTTATAACCCCGTACTTTATGGGTGTTCCGAGCGGTGAGATAATTAAAATGCTCCCGAAACTTTTCTTGCCCTTTAATCTTTGTAAAAGTGCGATAAATGCGGCAGCAACTATGATACTTTATAAGCCTATGACATCGGCACTCCGCAAGGCAAAATTGCTGACAACCGAAAAAGCTCCGCGACATAATGCAAAATCGCTGATTTTGATTATTGTTTCGGTTGTTGTTATGATTTTGGCGGTTTTGTTCCTGACTTTATATCTGAATGGAGCTTTTTCTATTACAAGATAGCGATTTTAGTTGACATTTTTCGATGCTGCGTATATAATTACTAAGCAATAAATTTAATATTCCCTTATCAAGAGAGGCGGAGGGACAGGCCCTATGATGCCCGGCAACCTGTTATGCAAGGTGCTAATTCCTGAAGATGAGGTTATTTGCCCGCCTCATGTTATGGCGGGCTTTTTTTATGGAGGATAATATGAAAAACTTTTTATTTACATCTGAATCTGTAACCGAGGGTCATCCCGATAAGGTCTGCGATAATATTTCCGATGCTGTTTTGGATGCCATTATCGCAGAGGATAAGAATGCTCGTGTTGCTTGCGAAAGTTTCTGCACAACCGATATCGTTAATGTTATGGGAGAGATAACCACCTCTGCTAATGTTGATATCGAAAAAATCGTTCGCGATACCGTTAAGGAAATAGGCTACACAGGAGCCGATGCTTGCTTTGACGGAAACACCTGTAAGGTGGTTGTAGCTCTCGATAAGCAGTCGCCCGATATCGCTCTTGGTGTTGATAAATCGCTTGAGATTAAGAGCGGTGAGGATGATGAACTCAATCTTCATGGTGCAGGAGACCAGGGTATCATGTTCGGCTATGCCTGCGATGAGACCGAGGAGCTTATGCCGCTTCCGATTTCGCTTGCTCACAAGATGGCTAAAAAGCTTACCGATGTTCGCAAGAGCGGAAAGCTTTCCTATCTCCGTCCCGATGGCAAAACTCAGGTAACTGTTGAATATATTGATGATAAGCCCGCAAGAGTTGATGCTGTTGTTGTATCTTCGCAGCATAGCGCAGATGTTTCGCTTGAAACTCTTCGTGCAGATATACTTGAATATGTTATCAAACCGATTGTTCCCGCAGAGCTTTTCGATGAGAACACTAAAATCTTCATCAATCCTACAGGTCGTTTCGTTGTTGGCGGACCTATGGGTGATACCGGTCTTACCGGAAGAAAGATAATTGTTGATACATATGGCGGTTATTCTCGCCATGGCGGCGGCGCCTTCTCGGGCAAGGATCCTACAAAGGTTGACCGCTCCGCAGCATATGCCGCTCGCCATATTGCAAAGAATATTGTTGCAGCAGGTCTTGCAAAGAAGTGCGAGGTTCAGCTTGCATATGCCATTGGTGTTGCTCGCCCCGTTTCGGTTATGGTTGATACTTTTGGAACCGGAACCGTTAGCGAGGAGAAGATTTCTGCAGCAGTTGCTAAGGTTTTCGATCTTCGCCCCGAGGCAATTATCCGCAACTTAGGTCTTAGAAATCCCATCTATAAGCAGCTTGCAGCATACGGACATTTGGGTAGAACCGATTTGGATGTATCTTGGGAGAAAACCGATAAAATTGATGAGCTTTTAGCCGCAGTAAAGTAGTTGATATTGTGTTTAAAATTTTAGAAAAACGCGAACTGAATTCGGCCGTAACCCTTATGGTGCTTGATGCTCCGCTGATTGCAAATAAGGTTGAGGCAGGTCAGTTTGTTATTGTAAAAATTGATGAAAAGGGTGAGCGCATCCCTTTGACTGTTGCCGATTTTTCGCGCGAAGCGGGAACACTCACCATCATATTCCAGGCAGTAGGATACACAACTCGCCGTTTGCAGCAGTTATCTGTTGGCGATTATATAGCCGATGTTGCCGGTCCTCTTGGTATGCCCACCGAGTTTAACTCGCCGAAAAAGGCCATCGTTATCGGCGGTGGTGTTGGTTGTGCTATTGCATATCCGCAGGCAAAAACCCTTCATAATATGGGTGTTTCGGTAGATGTTATTGCAGGATTTAGAAACAAGGATATCGTAATTCTCGAGGACGAAATGAAAGAGGTTTGTGATAATCTTTATATCACAACTGATGATGGCTCTTATGGCGAAAAAGGTCTGGTTACCGATGTTTTAAAGCGCTTGCTTTCTTCGGGAGACTGTGATTTGGTTATAGCTATCGGACCTATCCCTATGATGAAATTTGTCTCGCTTACTACCAAGGAGTTCGGGGTTAAAACCATTGTTTCACTAAATCCGATAATGATCGATGGAACCGGAATGTGTGGCGGATGTCGTGTTCGAGTAGGCGGCGAGGTTAAGTTTGCCTGCGTTGATGGACCCGATTTCGATGGTCATCTTGTTGATTTTGATGGACTTATGCGCCGCAATTCTTTTTATAAAGAGGAAGAGGCTCATACCTGCAGAATGGGAGGTATGATCGATGCCTAATATGTCCATGTTTAAGGTTCCAATGCCCGAGCAGGATCCGAATGTCAGAAACAAAAATTTCCTCGAGGTTGCAAAGGGTTATACCGAGGATATGGCGGTTGAAGAGGCTGCTCGCTGCCTTAACTGTAAATCCCGCCCTTGTATGAACGGTTGTCCCGTTAATGTAAAAATCCCCGAGTTTATCGGTCTTATTGTTAATCGTGATTTCGAGGGAGCATATAAGAAAATTAAGGAGACAAATGCTTTACCTGCGGTTTGTGGTCGTGTTTGTCCGCAAGAAAGCCAGTGTGAAGGCAAATGTGTTCGCGGTGTAAAGGGCGAGAGTGTTGCTATCGGTCGCCTCGAGCGCTTTGTTGCCGATTGGCATAGAGAAAATAGCGCTGATGAGATTCCGCCTATTATCAAAAATGGCAAGAAGGTTGCTGTTATCGGTGCGGGTCCTTCAGGGCTTACATGTGCCGGAGATTTGGCGAAACTTGGCTATGAGGTAACCATTTTTGAAGCCTTCCATGCGGCCGGAGGAGTTTTGGTATATGGAATTCCCGAATTCCGTTTGCCGAAGGCCATCGTTGCAAAGGAAATCGAAGGTCTCGAAAAACTTGGCGTTGAGATAAAAACCAATATGGTTATCGGTAAAATCCTATCGGTTGATGATATCATGGATATGGGTTATAAGGCCGTTTATATTGCCTCAGGCGCAGGACTTCCCATGTTTATGGGAATTGAAGGCGAGGATTTGGTTGGGGTTTATTCTGCTAATGAATTTTTAACCCGAATCAATCTTATGAAGGCATATCTAAATGAGTACGATACCCCCATTAAGCGCTCTAAATCGATTGCCATTGTTGGTGGCGGTAATGTTGCTATGGACGCTGCCCGCTCGGCAATGCGCTTAGGCGCAGAGCATGTTTATATCATTTATCGCCGTTCAATGGATGAAATGCCTGCTCGTGGCGAAGAGGTTCACCACGCATTTGAAGAGGGCATTGAGTTTAAAATTTTAACCAATCCGATTAGAATTTTGGGCGATGAAAATGGAAATGTTAATGCCATCGAGTGTATTAGCATGGAGCTTGGCGAACCCGATGCCACAGGCAGAAGGCGCCCGAATCCTATCGCAAATTCTGAATTTACCATCCCGGTTGATAGCGTTATAATGGCGCTCGGCACATCTCCAAACCCGCTTATAAGAACTACAACCAATGGAATTGAAGCTTCAAAGAGAGGTTGTCTTGTTGTTGATGATAACCTTAAAACAACCAAAGATGGTGTTTATGCAGGTGGCGATGCTGTTACAGGAGCCGCAACCGTTATACTCGCAATGGGCGCCGGTAAAAAGGCTGCCGAATCGATTCACGAATATTTATCATAATAAAAAACCGCTTGGTGCTATGCGCCGAGCGGTTTTATTCATATTTTCTGAATCTTTTCTATAAGTTTATAGAAAGGAGGTTTAAATATGAACGAAAATAATAATTTAGATTTTAAATTTACTATTCTGATTTTCCAAACCATCGTATTCGCGGGACTACTTATTTTTGTTTTGGTTTTAAAGATGGCATTTGGAGATTTTTATCGCGTAGTTAGGCAAGAGTATATCAAATATTTTGAACAAGAAACCAATGTTGAGGATATATTAAAGCCTAATGCAGGCATTGATTCATTCGATGAGGATTATACGGTGTATATAGAATGATTTTTAAAGTTTTTGGTCTTAAAATAAAGGTTACTTTTCTGTTTGCCGCCATAATTTGTCTTATGCTTTTTATGGATAAAACAGGGCTTGCAATCCCGCTTTTGGTTGCGGTTTTTTCGCATGAAGTAGCGCATATTTTGGCTATGAAAATCCTTCGCTGTGCTCCATCGGAAATCGAGCTTATACCGGGAAGTATTAAAATAATTAATCCGCAAAGGTATGATAGAAAAAAGGAGAATATTATTCTTCTCTGCGGACCGTTTTGCAATCTGATACTTTTTTGTTTTTTCTATCTTTTATATGCGGCATGCGGATATTATCCGCTTGTTATTTTTGCGGCTGTTGAGCTAATTATTGGTGCTTTCAATCTTTTGCCTGCAAGGGGGCTCGATGGGGGATCGCTGCTAAATAATTTACTTTTAAAATGCTTTTCGCCAACCAAAGCCGCCTTGATTTATCTATGCGTTTCGGTGTTTACGGGGACCTTCTTTTTGGCGCTTGGTATCTTGAGTGCTGTTTTTGGGGTTATAAACCCCAGCATGATAATCTTGGGCCTATATATTATTATCCTTAACTTTACAAATAAGTGTTGAAAGAATTGAAGAATTGCTTTAAAATAAGAGGGATAAAACTCAAGGAGCAGTTATGGATAATAAGAATTTTGAAAAACTTTTGCTTTCGGTTCAAAAACCCGGCAGATATGCGGGTGGCGAAGTTAATAGCATTATAAAGGACAAGAAAAAGGTTGATGTTCGTTTTGCCTTTTGTTTTCCCGATACATACGAGATTGGAATGTCGCATCTCGGCATGAAGATTCTCTACTCGCAGTTTAATGCGAGGGAGGATATTTGGTGTGAGCGCGTATTTAACCCTTGGATAGATTTTCAGGATGTTATGCGCGAAAACAATATTCCGCTTTTTGCGCTTGAGAGCCGCGACCCGATAAAGGATTTTGATTTTATTGGATTCACTCTTCAGTATGAGCTTTCTTATACCAATGTTCTTAATATGCTCGATTTGGCGGGCGTTCCGCTTCGCAGCGACGAGCGTTCAGAATCGGATCCGATTATCGTTGCCGGAGGTCCTTGTGCTTGCAATCCCGAACCGATGGCCGATTTTATCGATATTTTCTTCCTTGGAGAGGGCGAAGAGGTTGATCTCGAGGTTATCGACCTTTATAAGAAATTCAAGGCCGATGGATGGGACAAGCAGGAGTTTTTAAAGGCTGCCGCAAAGATCGAGGGTGTATATGTTCCTTCGCTTTATAATTGCGAGTTTTCGGGCGATGGAACTATTAAATCGTTAGCTCCCATAGGAGATGCTCCCGCAGTTATCAATAAGCGCATTATGCGCGATATGGACAAGAGTTTTTATCCCGAAACCTTCGTTGTTCCCACTACCGAAATTGTACACGACAGAGCAGTTCAAGAGATTTATCGCGGATGTATTCGCGGCTGCCGTTTTTGTCAGGC
>JAZOXC010000105.1:0-16273 GCA_045659535.1 Acutalibacteraceae bacterium | reverse complement strand
AAGGAGGATGAGGTAAGCTTTGGCTGATTATAAGAAAAAAACCGTTAAAAAATCCTCTGTCCCCAAAAAGACAAGTAATAAAGGTAAAAAATTAAGCTCTTTTTCCTCTGCCCCTAAAGCAGAAGATAGAAAGAGCAAATCCGAATCACTAAAAATGCGCCCGCTCGGAAGCGAGAAAAAATCCGAGGCTCCCAAGCAAAAGAGTCGCCCGAAAGCGCATGGAACCCGCAAAATGCCCCAGATTGCTACCACCGGACTTAAGCTTTTAATGGGCAAAAAGGGAGAAATCCAAAAGAAGCGACTGATAACTATCGGTGTTGTATTCGTTTTGGTGCTTTCGATCATAATATTCTCGGTTTTAACCCCTACCGGACCTTTCGAATATATCGAAAACAAGGTTCGAACATGGGGCAAAGGCTCTTTTCCCGCAACAATATCAGGAAGCGAGCTATATGATGGCTATTCGGTAGGTTCTGTTATTTATACCTTAACAGATACCCATGCCGAGATTTTTACCGATTCGGGAAAGCATCTCTTCTCTAGGCAACATGATTTTAATTCGCCCGTACTTTCAGTGTCTTCGCAGCGCGGACTTATATATGATGCAGGCGGCAAGAGCATCTATGTTTATAACTACGGCAAGGTAGTTGATGAAATCAAAACAGCTAACGAAATTTATTGCGCCGAAATCGGAAGAGACGGAACAATAGCTGTTGCAACCAAATCGAAAGGCTACACCTGCGAGGTTCAGGTAATCTCAAAGGGTGGAGATACCGAATTTATTTGGTACTCCGCAAATGAACTTGTAAATGATATAACCCTCTCAAACGATGGCGAGCGCCTCGCTGTTGCAACTATTGATACCTCGGGCGGTCGCTTCCTCTCGAAGGTTTATGTATTCAAATATTCCTCAGCAACACCTATACATGAGTTTGAATACGAAGATACTATTGTTTTATCGCTTAATACTCTATCTTCATCCCATTTTTCTATTGTTACCGATAACTCTGTTGACTTTATTAAATGGAAAAAAGGCTATAAAACAGAGCATGCAAACGGTTATTCTCTAAACCTATATCGCGTTTGCGGAAAGAATAATATCGCCGTGCTGGGCAATAAATCCAATAATACCATTAAGGTATTCGGAGCTTCGGGCAAAATCGTTGCCGAGGTTGATTTTTTAGGTGCGGTTTCGGATATTTATTATTGCGATGGTGTTATCTTTGTTTTGAGCGATGGTTATCTCCATTCGCTTAATTTAGAGGGCGAAAGCATACACGAGAAAATTAACCTATCCGGTTATAGCAGAATCTATGCAACCGATAATGATTCTGTTATTGCCGCCGGTAACTTTGGGTTAAATAAATTCTATTTAAAATAGGAGGCACATATGGGATACGTACTTGATATTATCGTAGCTGTTATAATAGCGATTTCGGCTTTTGTTGCTGCAAAACGCGGTTTTGTAAGAACGGCTATCGAATTAGCAGGTTTTATTTTGGCGATTGTTTTAGCCTTTAATCTCGGACCAAGTGTTTCGGATGCTGTATATGATGGAACCATCCATAAATCCGTAACCAATAAGATTGCCGATGCGATAGTTGAAAAAATCGATGATAAAACCGAAGCGAAGAGCGAGGCTGTTTGGGATGCTGTTCCGGGCTTTGTTGCTTCGAATATTGAGTTTTTCGGTGTTGATAAAGAAGGTATCGATGCAAAACTCGAAACCGCTACCGCCGATACCGCAAGTTTAGTTGCCGCAGATATTTCGAAGGAATATGTTAAACCTGTTGTTTCGGCCGCAATCTGCGGAATAGTTGGTTTAGTATTATTTATCGTTCTTTCGATTCTAATAAAATATATCGCTATCCCGATAAACAAACTGTTTACCATCTCGATAGTTGGAACATTAAATCGTGTTCTTGGCGCGGTTTTGGGCGCAGGAAAGGGAGTTGTTTATGCAGCGGTTTTCTGCCTCATCATTTCAACACTTGTTGTATTCACCGATTCGGGATTCCTTATCTTCACTCGAGAAGCTATCGAGGAATCTTCGCTCGCTAAAATCCTATGTGGGCTTAATCCCGTATTTTAAATTGTGGAGGTATGGATGTGGAAAACAAGAAGTTAACGATTCCGAATATAATTTCTTTAATTCGAATCGCTCTTATTCCGGTTTTTATCGCTATATATTTTAGCGACATTAAAAACGGACAGCAATGGGCCTTCTTAATTATCGTTTTATCGGCGCTCAGCGATGTTGCCGATGGAATTATAGCCCGTAAATTTAATATGGTGTCCAATTTTGGTAAAGTGCTCGATCCCATTGCCGATAAACTGACCCAGGTTGCTATTGTAGTCATTCTTTGCTTCAAGCATACAACCTTAATCCCTGTATTTTGCGTGCTTTTCACTAAGGAACTGTTAACAGCATTTGCAGCAACTTTTTGGTTTAAAAAGGGAATGAAGCCCGTTTCGGCTCGCTGGTGGGGTAAACTTTCTACCGCACTGCTTTACTCAACCTTTATGTACTACATGATTATCGATATGCTCGCTTATAATGGCATCTATGCCATTGATTTAACCATTATGGTTGCCGTTATTGCATGCCTGTTGTTCTCAATGTGCGGTTATATCAAAACCGTTTTGCTCGATACAAAACATACCCAAGTTTAAGGAGATTTTAAATGACACTCTGTTCTCGTTGCAAAAAAAGACCTGCTGTAGTCTACGTTTCGGATGCGGCGCAGCCCTCGACCGAACCGCAGGGACTTTGTTTGGTTTGTGCTAAAGAGCTTGGCATCAGACCTATAGATGACATCCTCAAAAAAATGAACATTTCCGATGATGATATCGAAATGATGTCGGAACAGTTTATGGAAATGATGGCTCCCGATGGGGAAGTTGATGAAGATTTCGAGATGGGAGGTGCATCAACTTTCCCGTTCCTCAACAATCTCTTTGGAAATTTCCAAAACGCAAAGAAGGAGCCCGAAGAATCCGAGGATGGCAAGGATAATAAGGAAGATAGCAAGGATAAAAAGAAAGCGCCCAAAAAGGAAAAGCGCCGCAGATTTATCGATCAATACTGCGCAAACCTATCCGAGCGCGCCAAAACAGGCAAGCTTGATAAGATAATCGGTCGCGAAGAGGAACTCTATCGCGCTATCCAGATTCTTTCTCGCCGCTCGAAGAATAATCCTTGCCTTATAGGTGAGCCCGGCGTTGGTAAAACCGCTATTGCTGAAGGTTTAGCCCTAAAAATAGCATCGGGCGAAGTTCCCGCAAGACTTATGGATAAGGAAATCCATATGCTCGACCTAACCTCTTTGGTCGCAGGAACCCAGTTCCGCGGTCAGTTTGAAAGCCGCATGAAGGGACTAATTGAGGAAATAAAGGCACAGGGAAATATAATTCTTTTTATCGATGAGGTTCATAATCTCGTTGGAGCTGGCGACTCAGAGGGCTCGATGGGCGCCGCAAATATCCTCAAACCCGCTCTTTCGCGTGGCGAAATTCAGGTTATCGGAGCTACAACCTTTACCGAATACAGAAAATATATCGAAAAGGATGCCGCTCTCGAACGCCGTTTTCAGCCTATCGTTGTTGAAGAGCCTTCTATTGCTGACTCCGAGAATATGCTTCGCGGTATTAAGGGATACTACGAGGGCTACCATAGCGTTCAGATTCCCGATTCCATCATCAACAAGGTGGTTTATCTTTCGGAGCGCTATATAACCGATCGATTCCTTCCCGATAAAGCAATCGATTTGCTTGATGAAGCATGTGCTTGCGCAAGCCTTCGCAATAAGGCTATCGATGAGCTGTACCTTGCAAACAAGAAAATTGCCGCTCTGTCGCTCGAGAAAGAAGAGATAGAGAACAATGTTGATAATCCCGATTATGAGCGTATAGCTGTTTTAAAATCCGAAATAGCTAAGTATCAGTCGCGCTCTGATGAGCTTTGCGGTCCTGCATCGGAAAATTATGTTACTGATTCAGATCTTGCTAAGGTTATCGAACTTTGGACAGGTATTCCCGCATCTAAAATTGAAGAGAGCGATTTCTCAAAGCTTCGCCATCTCGAAAAGGATATTTTAGAGCATATCATCGGTCAGGATGAGGCTGTTTCTTTAGTTGCAAAGGCTGTTAAGCGCTCGCGCATCCAAACCTCGGCACATCGCCGCCCCGCATCATTTATTTTTGTAGGACCCACAGGTGTTGGAAAGACCGAGCTCGCAAAGGTGTTATCCGAGCAGCTCTTTAATACCCCCGAAACCTTAATTCGCCTTGATATGTCTGAATTCATGGAAAAGCATTCCGTTTCAAGAATTATCGGAGCGCCTCCCGGATATGTTGGATATGATGAGGCAGGTCAGTTAACCGAAAAAATCAGAAGAAAGCCCTATTCGGTTGTTTTATTCGATGAAATCGAAAAAGCTCATCCCGATGTTTTAAATATTCTTCTTCAAATACTCGATGACGGAAGAATTACCGATGCGCAGGGAAGAACCGTTAACTTTGAAAATACCATAGTTATCATGACTTCAAACGCAGGCAGCAATAATACCGAGAGCTTAATGGGCTTTGGTGTTACCGCCGAAAAGGCATCGCGCGATAAGGCTATTAAAGCGCTCGAAGAATTCCTTCGCCCTGAATTCCTTGCTCGTGTTGATGAAATTGTTGTTTTCTCGGCTCTCTCTGAAGCCAGCATGGAGAAAATCGCATCCTTGATGCTCGATGAACTCTGCGATGTTATGAGAGAAAAGGAAATAACCGTTACCTATGATAAGTATGTTTGCAAAGAACTTTGCAAGCTTGCGGGTAGCGGCAAGCATGGCGCTCGAGATCTTCGCAATCAGATTCGCCGCAATATTGAAGATGGTATCGTTGAAATCCTTCTTGAAGGCGCAGAAAACGGCATAAAAGAGCTTAAAATTACAGGCAAAAACGGAATTAAAATTTCTTAAAATTTTTGCAGTAAAACTATTGACTAATGGCGGGATATGTGTTAAAATATATCCCGCTGTTAAAAGCGCGGGTGTAGTTCAATGGCTAGAATCCCAGCCTTCCAAGCTGGTCGTGTGGGTTCGATTCCCATCACCCGCTCCAACGCCCAAGTAATTTGGGCTTTTTTTATGCGCTGATAGCTCAGCTGGATAGAGCATCTGCCTTCTAAGCAGAGGGTCGGGGGTTCGAGTCCCTTTCAGCGTGCCAAAAAGGAGCCGCATAAGCGACTCCTTTTTATTTTTTATTCGGGAGGATATCATGTTCGGTTTTGGAAATAAAAAGAATGATAAAGTACTGCGCCAAATGGATGGCAGAGAAATCAAATATGTTACCCGAAGAATCCGTTTGGATGATGGCAATATAAAAGAGGATATCCTCGGCAAAACCGGTCGTATGGTTGCAATAAACGGCGAAATTAGGGTTATGTGTGGCGAGCAGGATGTTTTTCGCTGCATGGCTGCTGATGCAAGTTATTTTGATTTAATGAGCGGTGCAGGCGTTACCATTTCGGGAGTTAATACTCTAAACGGCGAGCAGATGGATATAATTGTTTACTATACATACCATAGAAAATAAAAAAACCGCGGATCAATTTCCGCGGTTTTTTTGCTTTTCATCAGATAACGGATTAGATGCAAGAGCGTTCTTAACCTGCTCGTTAGAAATATGGGTATAAATTTGTGTTGTGCCGAGATTGGCATGTCCCAAAATATCTTTAAGCACTCGAATATCAACGTTTCCGTGTTGATACATTAGTGTTGCGGCGGTATGGCGCAATTTATGGGTCGAAAGACCTTTGCCTGATAAACCGGCTTTTTCAAGGTATGTATAAACAATATGCTGAACGGTTTTATTGCTTATTCTTTTCTTATTTCGGCTAATAAAAAGTGCGTTTTTATCGCTTGAGGGCACACCATCAACAGGACGATGGGGGAGATAAGCTTTAATCGCGTTTGAGCAAGCCTCATTTAGGTAAACGATTCGCTCTTTATTACCCTTACCGAGCAAACGAAGGGTGTTATCGCTGCCAACATCACTCAAATTCAATCCGCAAAGCTCAGACAATCGCATCCCACAGTTTAAAAGCAAGGTTAAAATGCAATAATCGCGTTCTTTATTGTTACCATCAACCGCGGCAAGCAGTCTTCTGCTTTCATCAAGAGTTAGATGTTTCGGGAGAGATTTGCCCATCTTGGGAGACTCTAGAAGCTCGGCGGGATTGCTTTCGAGCAGATGCACTTGAAATGTTAAATATTTAAAGAAAATTCTAATAGTAGAGCCTTTTCGAGCCCTTGTTGCAGCATTGTTTCCACGATCATTTTTGCAAAAAACGAGGAAAGCATAAATGTCCGAGAGGGTAATACTTCTGATAAGCGAAATATCAACATCTGAAATAGAAATTTCCGAAAAATCGGCGCCTTTTGGGGCCAATCCGCGCATCATTTTTATATAGCGAAAAAAGGTTTGTAAATCGAGGTAGTATTCATCAATAGAATTAGCCGACTTGCCCTTAATACTCTCGCTATAGGTTAAAAAATCGCGAATTATAGGCGGTGCCGAAACTAAAATTTCGTGCTTCATAATTTCTCCCTCCCAACACGAATATTATAATGAAAAATCAGCGCAAAGTCAATATGCCCAAAACCAACAACAGCGCACATATTTAGCAGCGTTTTCTTGACAAAACAAACCCTTATTAGTATAATTATTTGTTGGTATATATTATATTTTAGCATTTGGAGATGTTATAATGTCGAAGATGGAAAAACTTCGTAATATTGCAATTATTGCTCACGTTGACCATGGTAAAACAACCCTTGTTGATCAGCTCCTTAAGCAGAGCGGAACCTTCCGCGTTAACGAGCAGGTTGATGAGCGCGTTATGGACTCTAATGATCTTGAACGCGAGCGCGGAATAACCATACTTTCAAAGATAACCAGCGTTATGTATGGCGATACCAAAATCAACATTGTTGACACCCCGGGACACGCGGATTTCGGTGGCGAGGTTGAGCGTATTCTTATGATGGTTGACGGTGTTTTATTGCTTGTTGATGCTTTTGAAGGCTGCATGCCCCAAACTCGTTTCGTTTTAAAGAAGGCTTTAGCACTCGGCAAAAAAGCTATAGTTGTTGTTAATAAAATCGATCGCCCGATGGCTCGACCCAGTGAGGTTGTTGATGAGGTTCTTGATTTATTTATCGAGCTTGGCGCCGATGATGATCAAATAGAATTCCCGGTTGTTTATGCTTCGGGCAGAGATGGTGTTGCATCCTATGACCCCGAAACCGCTCCCGGAACCGATATGAAACCCATCTTCGATATGATTGTTCGCGAAATCGATGCTCCCGAAGGCGATGAGAATGCTCCGCTTCAGATTCTCTTTACCAATATCGAATACGATGAGTATGTTGGTAGAATCGGCGTTGGTCGTGTTGAGCGCGGAACCGTTAAAAACGGTCAATCTGTAACCCTCTGCCATGCCGATGGCACAACCACCAAGACCAAGATTTCTAAGCTCTATATGTATGAGGGTCTCCGCCGCAGAGAGGTTGAGGAGGCGAAGGTTGGCGATATTATTCAGGTTGCAGGTATGACCGACCTAAATATCGGCGAAACCGCCTGCGACCCCGAACATATTGATCCGATGCCTTTTGTTAAAATCGATGAGCCTACTTTATCGATGAACTTTATGGTAAATAACTCTCCCTTTGCAGGTCAGGATGGTAAATATGTTACCTCCCGCAACCTCCGCGAGAGACTATTTAAAGAGGTAGAAACAAATGTTAGCCTAAAGGTTGAAGAAACCGATTCTGCCGATACCTTTAAGGTTTCGGGCAGAGGCGAGCTCCATCTTTCGATCCTTATCGAAACCATGCGCCGCCAGGGCTACGAATTCCAGGTTTCTCCGCCCTCTGTAATTTATAAGCATGATGAAAACGGCCAACTTCTAGAGCCTATTGAGCTTCTTATGATCGAGGTTCCCGAGGAGTATGTTGGTGTTGTTATGGAGCGCCTTGGTTCTCGCAAAGCCGAGATTAAAAATATGGGCACCCGCGATGATGGAACCTCGCATCTTGAGTTCCTTATTCCTTCGCGCGGCCTTTTGGGATTCCGTTCTCAGTTCTTAACCGATACAAACGGAAACGGCATTATGAGCCATGTTTTCGAATCCTATGAGCCTTTCAAGGGTGATCTTGATCAGAGATCTACCGGCTCGATCATCGTTCATGAAACAGGCGAAGCAACAGGCTACGGTCTCTTTAACACACAAAGCCGCGGTCGCTTGTTCATCGGACCCGGAACCCCCGTTTATGAGGGAATGGTTGTTGGCGAGAACCCGAAAAATGAAGATATCGTTTGCAATGTTTGCAAGAAAAAACAGATGACCAATACCCGCGCAGCAGGAAGCGATGATGCACTTCGACTTGTTCCTCATTCGCAGTTAAGCCTTGAGCAATGTCTCGAATTCATAAAGGATGATGAACTTGTTGAGATAACCCCCGAAAACATCCGCCTGCGCAAGAAAATCCTTAATAAAGAATTAAGAATGAAGTTTGAGGCCAAAAACAGATGACCTATATTCTGCTCGATTTAGAATGGAATGCGGCATATAGCCGCCGCCATGGTAAATTCGTTAACGAGATTATTCAAATCGGCGCTGTTAAGCTCGATGATAATCTAAAATTCGTTGATGATATAAGCATAATGGTTCATTCACAGCTCACAAAGAAATTGAGTAACCGTTTTAAAAACCTAACCCATATTTCAAATGATGATATGCTATCGGGTCTTTATTTGCGCGAAGCTATTGAGAAATATAACGAATGGGCAGGGGAGAACACCGTTACTCTAACCTGGAGCACCTCCGACCTTTATGCCATTATAGAGAACTGCAAATGCTTTGCCGATGGCGCAATGTTCCGAATGGAAAAATATGTTGACCTTCAAGGTTTTGTTCAAGATTATTTGCATCGAAACGGTCATGAATTTAAGGGGCAAATATCCCTTAAAACCGCCGCCGATATGCTTAAACTCACCACCGAAGGTCTCGAATTACATACCGCAAGAGATGATAGTCTTCTTTCATCAGAGCTTTTCCGCAGAGCCTTCGACAGCGAGCGACTCTCTCGAGTTTCAAAGGATGCTTCGGTGCCCGAATTCTATGAAAGACTGCTATTTAAACCCTATACCATAACAAGTATCAACGATTCTGCGGTTGATAAGGAAACTCTAAGGTTTAAATGCGATAACTGCGGCGCATATGCCAAGCGCAAAACCAAATGGATATATAAAAATCATTGGTTTACCGCTAATTTTAAATGTCGCAGATGCGGAAACTGCTTTACAGGGCGACTTGCCTTTAAAAAGCATTACGATTGCGTTGTAACCAAGCGAGTGACCTTACCGCTAAAAAAACGCGGGGAAAAGAAAAATGATATGCAATCTGTGTCCGCGCAGGTGTAATGCCGAGCGCACCGAATATGAAAACAAAGGCGGCTTCTGCGGAATGCCGCTTTTTCCTCGTTTGGCGCGCGCGGGACTTCATTTTTGGGAGGAGCCCTGTATCAGCGGCAAAAACGGCTCAGGAACCATTTTCTTTTCGGGGTGCTCTCTTCGTTGCGTTTATTGCCAAAACTATGAAATAAGCCATAAAAACTTTGGGGAAACCGTTTCTGTTTCTCGTTTGGCAGAGATTTTTAAGGAACTCGAAGATAAAGGCGCAGAAAACATAAATCTTGTTAATCCAACCCATTATACCTATGCCATCAAAAAAGCATTAGAGATTTATAAACCCTCAATTCCGATAGTTTTTAACACCGGAGGATACGACCTATCTGAAACTATTTCCGACTTTCCCGCTGATATTTTTATATTTGATTTAAAGTATATAAACGATGAGAAATCGGCAAAATATTCCTTCGCTGGCGATTATTTTTCGGTTGCTTCCAAGGCACTTAAATCGATTTATGAAAAAATCGGAAAGCCCGAGTTTGATGAGCGGGGTATGATGACTCGCGGCATTATCGTTCGCCATTTGCTGCTACCGGCATCAACGAATGATGCAATTGGGATCATTGATTGGTGCGAAGAAAACTGCCCCGATGTTGTTTTCAGCCTTATGGCGCAATATACTCCCGCAGGCAAGGCCGATGAAATTCGCGAACTATCGCGAAAAATAACAAAGCGAGAATATGAAAAAGTTTGCGACTATATTGCAGATAAAAGCTTTTTCGATATCTATATTCAAGAACTAACAAGCGCGGAAAAGGAATTTATACCGCCTTTTAATTTAGAAGGGATTTAAAATGAGAAAACAAAATATTTATGCCGTTTTAGCGGCGGTAATATGGGGAACAACCTTCGTTGCTCAAAAAATAGGAGCCGAGGATGTGCCGCCCTTTGCATTTAATGCTATCCGATCAGTTTTTGCGGTTATTTTTCTTTCCTTTATCAGCTTAATAATAGTAAAAACTCGCAAAAAGAAGGGGACATATGAGCCCGTTAACCGCAAAAAGCTGATTATCGGCGGATTTTTCTGCGGTTTTTTCCTAACCATCGCCGCAACACTCCAGCAAGCAAGCCTTTCGGAGGAATCGGCAGGTAAAGCAGGCTTTGTTACCGCTCTATACATAGTGATTGTTCCGATTCTCGGAATTTTTCTTAAAAAACGAATACCGATTTCGGTTTGGATTAGTGTATTAATCGCTGTTTTCGGTCTTTATTTCCTTTGTGTTACCAATGGTTTTACTCTTGTAAAAAGCGATATTTATCTGATTTCTTGCGCTATTATGTTCGCAGTTCAGATTATGTTTATTGACTATTTCGTATCGTTTGTTGATGGAGTTTTTCTGTCTCTCGTGCAGTTTATAACCGTAACAATCTTAACCGGCGCCGCATCCTTTATTTTTGAGAATGTATCGATAAAAGCGGTAGGCGCTGCCATTTTGCCTCTTTTATATGCCGGTATTTTCTCAAGCGGAATTGCATATACATTGCAAATTTTGGCCCAAAAGGATTCTAACCCAACCGTTATTTCTCTTCTTATGAGTCTTGAATCGGTTTTCAGCGTTATTGCCTCGGCAATTCTGCTCAATTCCTGGCTTACACATAGAGAAACTCTCGGATGTATTTTAATGCTTATAGCTGTTATATTAGCCCAAATACCCGTTTCATTCTTTAAAAAGGTATTTTCAAAAAAGGCATAAACGACATTAAAACTGCATAGTATCTACTACCATAAATTTTTAAGGAGAAGGATACTATGGAGTTGAATGTAACCCGAGAAACAGTATGTATTAATGACCTTTCCTTCAACCAAAATGTTGAACAAGGCGTTGATTTCACAGTCAATATCCCCGAATATTGCGGCAGTGTTGAGCGAATTTTAAAATATAGCTTGGTGCCGCGCATCTGCTCAAAAAGCATAAGCGGACAAATTTTATCTCTCGAAGGAAGCGCCTGTTTTTCGATAATTTATGTTGATGATAGCGGTTGTGTTTCGAGCTATGAAGCCAACACTCCGTTTAGCAAAAATATCGACCTGGGCTCTAATTTAGAATGCTTCAGAAGCACGGTTTCGGCGCGATGCGGATATATAAACGCAAAGGCGATAACCCCATCGAGAATTGATGTTAACAGTGTTATCGAGCTCTCGGTTCGCGTTTATTCAAAAAAGAAAACCGAGATTGTAAGCGATATTGATTGCTCTGATATCTTTGTTAACAAAGGGGAGGCAGCTGCCACCATTCCCATCGGCTGCAGCGAAAAAAATATTATTATCGAGGAAGAACTATCGATTCCCGCAGAAATGCCTTCGATTTTCAACATTATCCGACACGATTGCGATATTGCGATTAACGACACCAAAATTGTTAACAATAAAATAATCGCCAAAGGCGAACTAAATATTCATTTTCTATATTCTTCCGAAAATAGGCGCAATCTCTCGGTTTATGAGCAAACGATACCTTTTAGCCAAATAATTGAGATGGAGGGATTAAACGATACCTGCGAATGCGAGGTATCTGCCGACATAATTTCGGTTGATCTAAAACCGCGCAGCAATTATAACGGCGAAGTTAGATGCGTTCTCCTATGTGCAAAGGTTTCGCTCATTGCAAAAGCAAACTGCAACCACAACATCCCCATAATCTATGATGCATATTCTTCAAAATTTGATACAATTTCGGAGATGGGCGAAGCAAGCTTTGAATCAATTATAAACTCTGTTTCCGAGGTTTTCGAATGCAAAAAGAAAATTCCTTTTTCGGATGGCGAAATCGGTAAAATACATGATTTATGGGGCCAATGCTCGCTTCAATCTTTTCATGCGGAAGAAAACCATCTCCATATAAGCGGAACCGCGATAATCAGCGGACTTTGCGAAAACGGGGAGGGGACTGCAAACTTTTTTGAGCGCCCCATTGATTTCGAATATAAAACAAATATAGGTGTATTACCGGATGATAGAAAAATCGAGCCTTCGCTCAAGATTATTTCGATTTCTTCGGGCGCTGTCAGCGCTGATTCTATCGAGGTTTGCATCGAAATCGCTCTTTCGGTTCAAATACTCGAAATTAATAAAATCTCCGTTCTTACAGGCTTTAGTGCAAAGGATGAGCCACTACCAAAGTTATCAAATTGCTCAATGATAATTTATTATGCCGAGCGAGGAGAGCTTACATGGAATATTGCTAAAAAGTTTAATGCATCGCCCGAAGACATTATGGCTATCAATTCGGTAAGCAGTGTTATTCCAAACGACATGCCGCTCGTTATATCCTGCTAAATAACAAACCCTCGAATTTCTTCGGGGGTTTTTCTTGTATATAAATATTTTTTGTGGTATTATTTTATCGAAACAGCGCAAAAACTAATAAAAAACCTATTTAAGAAGTGAAAATATGCAATTTAAACACCCAACAATAAGCGATTATCAAAGGCTAAAACCCTTTCTTTTTGCCGATGAATTAACCTGCGAAAATCTCTTTTTAAATGCGCTAATTTGGCAGGATATATATCGCCATGAGTTTGCCTTTTTTGATGATGAAACCCTTATAATAAGACTTTTTGAGGGCGAGGGATATATCTATTCCGCGCCGCTCGGTAAATCCTTTAATGCCGCTCTTGAAGCCATAGAAAATATGCTTCACAAGAACGATCGCCTGGTTGCATCCGATGGCGGCAGACTCCAAAAAATGCTCGAATATTTTGGCGATAAAATCGCTCTTATTCCCGTTGAAGAAAATTTTGAATACATCTATAGCACAGAGGAATTATCAAACCTATCGGGCAAGCGTTTTCATCAAAAGCGAAATCATATTTCTGCCTTTACGCGCAAAAATAATTGGCGCTACGAATCGATGAATTCCAGCAATTTAAAGGATATCTATAAAATTGCAGAGGAATGGGCGAGGGAGCGAACCACCGATAAAGAAGGCCCCGATATCGAATGTGAGCTTCGTGCTATAAAAGAGATTCTGCCATTTTATGAAGAGCTGGATATTTTAGGCGGAATTATCTATGTTGATGATAATGCTGTTGCTTTTTCTTTCGGCGCGCCGATAAACGATAACACATTTGATATAACAACCGAAAAAGCATTATCAGATTTCCAGGGTGCATATGCCGTTATCAATAATCAGTTTGCAAAAAATGCGTTAAGCGGAAGATACGAATTCATAAACAGAGAAGATGATTTAGGTCTCGAGGGCCTTCGCCGAGCCAAACGTTCATATAACCCCATAACCATACTTAAAAAATATATCGTAGAAATAAAAAAACCGTAATCCGAAGATTACGGTTTTTATTTTATTCAGCGTTGTTAATTTTATTAAACATTGCGGTAAACTCTTCAAGCTGGCGGTTCGAATCCTCGTTGCGCTCGATGAGCTCGCGTTTTGTTGCCTCGAGAGAGGAGGAAAGAGCATCAACATCGGCAATAAAGTCATCGGCAGTTTTGCGGATGGAAGCTTTAATTTCAGATAAGGTAGTATGTGCGTTTTCAATACTATCAATATTCTTAAATACTTCCTCATTGGCCTGGCGAGAAGACTCAACCGAATTATTGATAATATTTTTTGCGCTGTTTTGCGAAACGAGATAGAGCTTTCCGATGCTCATGCTTAACTGCTCAATTTCATCGCAGCGACTCTTAAAGCCTTCAAGCTCTGCCATAAGTGCCTCTTTTTCAACCATGATAGCACGAAGTTGCGCCTCAGTATCAGCAATGCGGTTTTCTGCATCAGCGATTTGAGCATTAAGTTCGTTCTCACGCTTTGTAAATTTAGCCTGCGCATTCTGTATGTAGTTAACAACATCATCACAGTTAAAGCCTAAAAAACTTTTACGAAATCCTGCCATAAAATTCACCTCGAATCTTTATTACTTGCGAATTATATCACTATTTTTCGAATTTTACAAGTTTTTTGTATAAATATTTATTCAAACGCGAAAAAATATCGGCATTTTTTATTGAAAAATCTATTTATATAGTATATTATATAATTGCATAAATATGAGAGTTGGTGTTCTATGAATAGAAAAACTGCAAGAGAAAATGCATTTATATTGATTTTTGAGCGTTGCTTTAGAGAAGATTCGGTTGAAGCAATAATCGAAGATGCTATTGAAGCACGCGAATTTGAATATGATGATTATGTTGAAACCGTTTTCAAGGGAGTTTGCGAAAAATCCTTAGAAATCGATGAAGCAATATCCGCAAATCTTAAGGGCTGGAATATTTCCCGCCTTTCAAAGGTTGCTCTTTCGGTTCTTCGTTTGGCAGTTTATGAAATGCTCTACATTGCCGAGGTTCCGCTCAAGGTTTCGATAAACGAAGCTGTGGAAATTGCAAAGAAATATTCTACTCAGGATGATGCATCGTATATAAACGGTGTTTTAGGTTCTATCGCATCCAATATCGAAAAGTAGGTAATTTATTATGCGTGTAGCCGTTATATCGGTAAAACAGCTTAATAGTTATGTTAAATCACTTTTGGAATGTGATGAGCATCTTTGCTCATTCTATTTGAAGGGTGAGATTTCTAATTTCAAGGATCATTACCAAAGCGGACATTTATATTTTTCTCTAAAAGATTCCGATGCCGTTATAAAAGCGGTTATGTTCCGCTCAAGTGCGGCATATTTAAAATTCAAACCAGAGGATGGCATGTCGGTAATCTGCAGAGGCAGGGTTTCGCTTTACGAGCGCGACGGCTCTTACCAGTTTTATGCCGAAGAAATGATCCCTGATGGTGTTGGCGATTTAACGGTTGCCTTCAACCAAATCAAAGAGAAATTAGATGCAAAAGGTTATTTTGACCCCGCTATTAAAAAGCCTATTCCCGAATATCCTAAAAAAATCGCAGTAATAACCTCCGATACCGGAGCCGCTGTTCAAGATATTTTGAATATAACATCGCGCCGCTATCCACTATCCGAAATAGTTATGTGTCCCGTTAGGGTTCAAGGAGATAGCGCAATATTCGAACTCGTTGACGCTGTTCGAAGGGTTGATAAACTCGGCGGAATCGATACAGTAATTATCGGTCGCGGCGGCGGTTCTATCGAGGATCTATGGGCTTTCAACAGTGAAGAGCTCGCCGAGGCCATTCATAAATGCAAAATTCCTGTTATCTCCGCGGTAGGTCACGAAACAGATTTCACAATATGCGATTTTGTTTCCGATCTGCGCGCACCAACCCCATCTGCTGCTGCCGAGCTTGCAGTTCCCGATATCGGAGAAATCAAAGATTATATCGCCGCTCTATCTCAGCGTATTGCTCTGAGACTTTCCGAAAAGGCCAAAAACGCTGAACTGCGACTAAAACTTTTGCGTGATGTAAAGCTGCAAAGCAGTTTGACCCAAAGCATAAACGAGCAATCCTTCCGTATTGATAATCTAACCGATTCGCTCGCATCAGCTATAAACAGAAAATATAAAAACTCCCAGCATGTTTTCTGCAAAACCGTTGCAGAGCTAAATGCTCTTAGTCCTCTTAATGTTCTGTCGCGAGGATATTGTATACCCATGTGCGATGGAAAAAACGCCTCCCTTGATAACATCGAGGTAGGCGATATGCTAAACCTCCGTTTTTCAAGCGGAACAGCCGACTGCAAGGTTGAAAATATTTTTAAGGAGAACTGAAATGCCTCAAAAGTCATTTGAAGAAAATATAAAACGCCTTGAAGAGATTGTTAAAATTTTAGAAGATGGCAATGCCTCCCTCGATGATTCCATCAAACTTTTTGAAGAGGGAAT
>JAZOXC010000104.1:0-5724 GCA_045659535.1 Acutalibacteraceae bacterium | reverse complement strand
CTTGCGAGCAATGGTATTTGCGTTAGCCATAAAAGTAGACATAGCTATTACCTCCATATATTTTTCGAGCCTTGTTATGATACCATATGGCAAGGCCTTTGTCAACACTATTTTTTCAAAAATTTAATTTAAAAACCGCTACCTCGTTTTTTCTCTCGTTTTCTCTTGTTTTCTCTCGTTTCCTCACTCGCGATTTTTAATTTTTAGGCATTTTAAAAGCGGAAACCCAAGGATTTCCGCCAATAAAACTATTCTTTAAGTGCGCGAACGAGCCAAACTGCGCCAAGATCCATTGCCTCATAAAGGCCGGTCTTTTCGCTCTTTTTCTTAACTCTATCCTTCGCAGGGATTTCGGTATCCGATAAAAGGAGCTGAACCGAAACCTTATCGGGAACCTTTTTGCCGTTTTCTTCCTTTTCGGAAAGGATTTCGAAACGAACGATATATTTCTCGGCCATATCGCCATAATATATTTCATTTCCCTTGCGAACGAGCGGCTTACCTTTATATGTTAAAAAATCTGCCAAAAGTAACCCTCCAATGTTTTCTAAGTACTGTTATTCTAACATATTTATATATGTTTGTAAAGTAGGTTTAATATTCGAAAAGATTTTTATAATCGAGCTCTCTGAAATCGGTTATAACGAGATCGGTATATTCCTTGCCAACAAAATTTTCGGCTCCGCGCGGACAGATGCCAACAACGAGTCCCGCCTTTGCGGCGCGACAAGCGCGAGCGCCCGAATATGAATCCTCAACGGTTATACAATCCTTTGGATCAAGTCCGAGCTTTGCTGCGGCCTTTAGATAAAGGTCGGGATGGGGTTTTCCGCGAACGGTTCCATCATCATATATTATATTATCGCCAAACATACCCTCTAAGTCATAAATAGATTTAAAGAAGTTTACATTGCTGATTTCTGATGAGGTTGCTATTGCATGGGGTATTCCCTTTTCGTTTAGGAAGTTTATTAACTCCAAAACTCCGGCGGCGAACTTGGGCGGATCGGTTTCGCAGGCTTCACGATAATATATCTCTTTTTCCTGACCAAACTTTCCGCTAAGCTCTTTGGGAATCGGATTGCCATAAAAGAGCTGGTAGATAAGGTCGTTTGTGCTACCATGCATATTTTTAAAATAGAACTCATCGGTTAGCGAAAAGCCGAGCTCGCTTGTTAGCCTTTTCCAGCCCGCTAAATGCTTTTCATCATCCAAAATAATTGTTCCGTTGAAATCAAAAATAATGCCCTTAAACTTCATCATAATCCTCCGCAGGAACCAAATCAACAGCCTCGATTATGCCCGACTTTTGATAGAGCGAAGGGGTTATGAGAACGGTATAGCCCTTGCCGTTTTCGCTTGTCCATTGGGCGGGATGGCGCTGCGGAACAGCGGTTGCCGCAAGCAGCATCATCATAGCGCCGCCATGCATTATAACCGCCGATTCATAGCATTCGCGGGCCATCATATCGCGAACGATTTCGTTTAGCGCCAAAACAAGTCGAGCGGTAAAATCCTTCGAGGATTCGCCGCTCGGAGGTGCGGGCATTTGACCCGAGGTCCAAGCTATATAGTCGGGGCGACCATCAAGCTCGATTGCGGTTTTATTCTCGAAATCGCCAAAATCATATTCGCGCATTCCCTCTACCTCGATTATATCGCGGTCGGGGAAAAGAATTTTTGCGGTTTCAAGGCAGCGAGCCATAGGGCTCGAATAAACTATATCAACCCAAGGATAGGTGTTTTTCTCTTTTAAGGTTTTAATCTCACGGCGACCCTCGTTTGATAGGGATAGGTCGGTTTTTCCTCCTATATATCTGCCCTCGGCATTAGCGGAGGTTGCGCCATGGCGAATTAGGTGTATTTTATAGCTTCTCATATAAATTCTCCCAAAACCATATTTGATACCAAAAAGCCCTTTTCATTAAGGGCGAATCCATCATCTCTTAGTTCAATTAGTCCGCCTGCGGCTAATTTTTCGGCTGTTTTAAGCCATTCCTCGGGCAGCGCACCATATCGCGCTTCATAATCCTTATAGATTATACCATCACGAAGTCGGAGGCGAAGCATCAAGTATTCTTCGCGGTCGCCTCCCTCGCCATCGGGGGTTGGGGCAGCACCTTGTAGAAACTTGTTTATATCGCGGTCATAGAAAAACCGTTTTCCCGAGAGAAAAGAATGAGCTGCGGGACCTATACCTATATATTCCTCGCAGTTCCAATATTTTAGATTATGGCGACTCTCTTTTGCGGGCTTTGAGAAATTAGAAATCTCATAATGCAAAAAGCCGCAGTTTTTTAGCCTTTCGGCTACCGCGAGATACTGCTCGCAAACCTCATCCTCCGATGGCATCAGTGGGGGATTTTTGCCGAAAGCTGTTCCCTCCTCGATTTTTAAGATATAAACCGAGATATGGGAGGGCGCGAAGGAAAGAATAAAATCGAGCGAGCGAAGAACATCCGAAACACTGCTTTCGGGCAGACCAATCATAAGGTCCATAGAAATATTATCTATTCCTGCGGCGCGGGCATCGGAAACGGTTTTTGCCACATCGGAATTTCTATGCCTGCGACCGAGAATTTTTAGGATATCCTCGTTTGCCGACTGAACCCCGAGCGATACTCGGTTCACCCCTGCCGCGGCGGCGGTTTTTAGGGTTTCTTTAAGGTCATCGGCGGGATTGCATTCGAGGGTTATCTCCAAATCCTCATTTGCCATAAAGGCGGTTTTGGCGGTAGCGATAATACCCGCTATGCGCTCACCTCCAAGCAACGAGGGGGTTCCTCCACCCAGATATAGCGAATCAATGGGGCGCACAGTTCGCACGCCCCATCGCATTATCTCTTCTTTAACCTTATTTACATAAAGGTCGTAGGTTTCGGCATCTGCCTTCATGGAATAAAAATCGCAGTATCTGCATTTTTGCTCGCAGAAAGGCACATGGACATATAGTCCGAGATTAGTCAATAATAACTCCCATGCAGCCGGGTGCTACCGAAGCGGCATTTGCCTCATCGGTATCAATGTGCATAGCAAGAGCATATTTGGGGCTAACGCGAACAACAACATCATCGAAAATAAGGCTTCTGCCATTGGTTTTAACCGAAACCTTAACATTCTGGTTATCAGAGAGAGCATACTTCTCTGCATCTTCGGGGGTCATATGTATATGACGCTTTGCAGCAATAACACCGCAGGTGAGCTCAACCTCGCCGCAAGGACCAACGAGCTTGCAAGCGCCGCTGCCGGCTACATCGCCCGACTCGCGGATAGGAGCTACAACGCCGATGGTTCTGGCATCGGTAAGAGAAATTTCAACCTGGGTATCGGGACGCTCGGGTCCTAAAATAGAAGCATTTAAGGTTCCCTTGGGTCCTACTATCTTAACCTTCTCCTCGCAGGCGAACTGGCCGGGCTGGGAAAGATCCTTTTTGGGGGTTAGGGCATGTCCCTCGCCGAAGAGAACTGCTAAATCCTCTTTAGATACATGAAGGTGGCGAGCGGAAATTTCAACTAAAACGGTTTTTTCCATGATTTTTCTCCTTTTATTTTGGTGTTCAAGAAAAAAGGGTGGGCATTTTCCCCACCCTTTTTTATGTTCAATTATTCAGCAACGATAGCCTCAACGGGGCAGCCTGCTGCGCAAGAACCGCAATCAATGCACTTGTCTGCATCGATAACGAACTTGCCATCACCCTCAGCAATAGCCTCGGTCGGGCAAGCAGCAGCGCAAGCACCACAGCTGATGCATTCATCGGTAATTTTATAAGCCATTCAAGAACACCTCCCATAGTTTATGTTTTTATTTTAGCAACATAATTGCAAAATTGCAAGTATTTTTATTCTTCGATTTCGGGAACAGCCTCTTCTACCTTGGGCTGCTTCGATTTGCGAAGAACCTTTACCTCATCGCGCATAACCTTGATGGGGGCGGCCTCGCTATCATTAAGGCGAACCAAGAGCGCTCCTGTTATGGGGTTTGAATCCATAACAACACCATCGCCCGAGGAGGTTTTTACCGACCATCCAACACGCGGGGTAAACGACCAAAGATACTCATAGGCATCCTGCTCATACTTTAGACAGCACATAAGGCGGCCGCAGCTACCCGAGATTTTGGTTGGGTTTAAAGAGAGACCCTGCTCCTTTGCCATTTTAATCGAAACGGGCTGGAAATCATCGAGAAAACGGGCGCAGCAAAAGGGCTGACCACAGATTCCGAGACCACCAAGCATTTTTGCCTCATCGCGAACGCCGATTTGGCGAAGCTCGATGCGGGTATGGAAATTCGAAGCCAAATCCTTTACGAGATCGCGGAAATCTACTCGACCATCGGCGGTAAAATAGAAAAGAATTTTGCTGCCATCGAAGGAATATTCAACATCAACAAGCTTCATATCGAGCTTATGAGAAAGGATCATTTTTTCGCAGGTTGAGAATGCCTGCTTTTCTTTTTCCTTGTTTTCCTTTAGGCGATTTACATCCGCATCATTGGCAACGCGAACCAACTTTTTGAGCGGTTTTATTATTTTGCTGTCGGATACTAACTTATTGCTCTCGGCAACCTCGCCGCATTCGGTTCCGCGGGCGGTTTCAACTATAACATAGTCGCCAACCGAAAGATTATGTCCATCGGGATCGAAAAAATAAACTCGACCCTCGGTTTTGAACTTAACTCCAATTACTTCGGTCATATTTTCCTCCAATCTAAAGCGATTTTAATATGCTGCACAAATTAGCGAAAAGCAGCATGGTATTTACATTATTATTTGCGCTCTGCCTAAGCTCGATAACCGATTCATATGCCTTTATCAGCTCGGCTCGAGCAAGACCCTCCTTAATATGGGTATAGCAGCCCTCGCGGAGCAGCTCGGATATGCGCAGGGATAGTTCATCCAAAATGGCGCAAACCGCAACGCGATCCTTTTCATAGGGCTTTAGGCGGGAGAGCATTTCATAGGCCGAGGAATTGTTTATATCGAGCATAAGGCTGCGAGCAAGCTCGCCGAAGCCCGACTTTTTCTCGCCCGATAAAATCTCGAGCGCGATGCCGATATTATTTTTCGATTCCTCAAGCGCTTTATCAATTTCCGAATAGGAAAACGAGGTAGACGATGCGATATATTCTGCCGCCTCTTCCCTGCTCGGAGGGGTTAGGGATAGGGTTATACAACGGGAACGAACCGTTTCGAGCATGCTATCGGCCGAGGCCACAAGCAGAATAAACACAACACCTGCGGGCGGCTCCTCGAGCACCTTTAAAAAGGCATTCTGCGCCGAATTGTTCATTGTATCGGCGAGCTCGATTATATAAACCTTGCGGTCGCAAAGGGTTGGTTTTAAGAATGCATTTTGGCGAAGAGAGCGAATAGCATCAACCTTTAGCTGTTTGCCATCGGGACTGATGGTTATTATATCGGGGTGTGATCCAACCGAAGCTAAATGGCAACCTCTACACCTGCCGCAGGGAGCATCAGCTTCGCTGCAAACGGCAATGCTCGCTATATGGCGAGCGAGGGTATGCCTTCCTGTTCCGCGGTCGCCCTCGAGCATTATTGCATGGGGAAGCTTTCCGTTTGCAAATGCGGCAACGCGGGATGCAATTCTTTGGTTTCCTACCGGCAACATTAGATTACAAAGCCTACCTTTTTCATAGCTTTTCTGGTTGTAGCGAATGCGGTTCGAGCGGCACGCTCGGCACCGTTTTTATATACCTCTTCCAGG
>JAZOXC010000103.1:0-1884 GCA_045659535.1 Acutalibacteraceae bacterium | reverse complement strand
AGACATTCTTTTCCAGCCTTTGCAAAACCGACATTTTCTAAATTGCCAACCGTTTTGCTTTGGCGATACATATAATATGGAACTATTCCCGCACCACCAATACGCTTTCGCGCAAGAGATACCATCTCTTTGGCGGTTTCGCCTACATCCTCGGGCGGTAAATCGCCATCGGTAGATAGTGTTGCTGCTCTTTTCATGGAAAGCGAATGAACAGTTATGCTCTCGGGATCTAATGCAATAACCTTATCGAGAGTTTGCTCAAACGAACTTACTGTATCGGTAGGCAGTCCGGCTATCAAATCCATATTAATATTATCGAACCCGCATTCGCGTGCCATGTTAAATGCATTAATTGTTTCCTCGGCAGTATGGCGGCGACCAATAACCGAAAGAACACTATCATTCATGGTTTGCGGATTGATACTTATGCGGTCAACACCGTTTTTCTTTATAGCATATAGCTTTTCTCGGGTAATGGTATCCGGTCGACCCGCCTCAACTGTCCATTCGCGAAGATTAGATAAATCAAAATTCTCGCGAATTACCGATAACACCTCATCCATCTGCTCTGCGGAAAGCGAGGTTGGAGTTCCTCCGCCCATATAGATCGTTTCGAGGCGAAGATTATTGCGCGCAGCATATTCTGCAGTAATCTTTAGTTCCTCGCAAAGCAAGCGAACATACTCGGGGATGAGCTTTTTTGCATGCTCTACCGAATGAGAAACAAAGGAACAATAAGCACATCTTGTAGGACAAAAAGGAATCGAAAGATAAAGACTATACGAATCCCCTTGGGATAGCGAAACTATTTTCTCCTCGGATTCATGAGTCTCGCGGCAAAGCGAAATTTTTTCATCCGATACCAAAAGTTCCTCGCTAAAATACCGCTCTGCCTCTTCTCTGCCCATTGAGCTACAAAGGCGGGAATAAAGCTTTGCGGGGCGCACTCCTGTTAATATTCCCCAAGGAGGAGTATATCCCGTTATATCGCAAAAGCAGCGATATAAACAGGTCGCGATAAGGCGCTCGCAAACATCCTTATAATCGGAAATATCATTATTAACTTTTGCGGCCTCTTCTTTTTCTTTTCCAAAAAGGCATAGCCTTGCTAAAAGGATTGTTTCGCTTTCCCCTGCCTCTAATATAGTATTAGCGGTATTATCGCCCGCCGCGGGGGTGTCGGTAATCTCAATCTTTTCGAAAGGCAAGAAAATTCGGCAGAGTTTTTCGAGTTCATACCGAAAATCATGATTAACGGTTGTTAAAATCATACTTAGAATTCCCGATTCATGTTAAGTTTATAGTATGGGTTGTTTTTCTCCTCAAAGCGAAGGGTTGTTGCTTCGCCATGTCCGGGATAAACACAAAGATTTTCCCTAATTGAGAAAAGTCGATTTAATGATTTTTGCATTTCTACCATGCTGCCAGTTGGGAAATCGGTTCTTCCGATGCTCAAATTAAAAAGAGTATCACCGGTAAAAATCACATCGCCCATTATTAAGCAGATAGAGCCTATTGTATGCCCGGGGGTTTTTAAAACCTTAAAATTAATATCACCAAGCATTATATCCCCCTCATCCAAAAGAATATCGGGGTCTACCGCATCATGCGAAACACCAATATAAATACCAAGACTATCTACCATACTCGATAGCCCGCAAGCCTCCTCTGCCGATATAAGAACCTTGCCGCCAAAATCTTTTTTTATTTCGGCTATTGCGGCAATATGATCGGCGTGGCGATGGGGTGCGATTATAAAAAGTTCTTTGCCCGCAGAAGCATTCAGAAAATCTAGCAGCTTTGCGGTAAGCTCAGATGGGTCGATACAAACAGCGGTTTTATCACTTGCAAACATATAACAGTTTGCACCGAGACAGCCCTGCT